>NZ_JBZYAO010000069.1:0-15012 GCF_059820445.1 Paenibacillus sp. sgz302190 | reverse complement strand
TGTCTCTCGAACAGTTGATGTTACGGGAGCATGGCCAAATTTACAAAATGCAAAGTCTATTAGCTATAATCAAAACAAAGGAGGATACCCGGAATATTATGTAGCTTACCTAAACGTAAATCCTGCATTTAATACAATTAATGTTGATACTCAAACAGTTTATAAAAGTAATAATCAGCAAAATGTAATCATGCTATTCGGGACTGTAAGTGATTACGACAACGACAACGTCACCATCAGCGCAACAATCGCTGGTGTAACCAAATCAACAACCATATCTAACACATCAACCTCCCAACCATGGACACTACAATGGAACGTCGTAACAGATAACATTCCTGCCGGCTCTTACAGCAACATTGTAGTAACAGCAAACGATGGACTCTGGGGAACAGCCAGTGCCACATACACAGGCACAATAATAGTAGATAACGTCCCCAATGTACCAAGTAGCCTTATCCCGGGAAATACTACAGCGTCGACTCCAACGCTTGTTTTCGGAATGACGCCCTTATTGAATTGGACGTTCTCAGATCCCGACGCCGGCGATATACAATCCGCTTATGACGTTCAAATCTACAATGCTGCTGGCACGACTTTACTTAGCGATTCCGGCTGGGTAACGTCTTCAGCAACGTCCTATACGGTTCCATCCAACATACTAACCAGAGGCACGACATATGGCTGGAGAGTGGCCGTCAAAGATAACAAAGGCGGAGCTTCATCGTACTCGCCGCTTTATTACGTAAAGCCGAATACATTACCTATTGCAACGCTTACTTCGTACGCAAACGGTCAACAAGTGAATGATAACGTGCTAACATTTACGTGGACATATGCTGATGCTGACGGTCAAGCTCAAACCAGCTATCGGGTACAGGGCTCTAAAGATAACTGGGCTACAGTCGGATACGATTCAGGTATCGTGAGCGGTTCGGCTCTAACTCATACGACTGCGGCCATACCTGACGGTACATGGAGCTTTAAAGTTACGGTCAATGATGGTATGGAATGGTCCGTCGCGGCGCAACGCACAGGGCTAGTTATTCCAAACGCCTATGAACCGAATGATACGAAGGCTCAAGCTTTTGCGATCAATTATAATACGGCATATACCTCGTCTATAAACTCAGCTGCTGATGTCGATTTCTATAAGTATGTCGCCCCGACAACCGGGATCGATCGCATGGTTTTAACGCCGCCAACGGATAAAAACTATGATGTATATATTTATGATTCCAATATGAATATTGTAGCTGCCGGGGTAGCGAGTGGAGCAGGAATCGCGGAAAACGCCATATATCAAGTTACTGCAGGAGCGACATACTACGTGAAGATTGTGGGGGCAAACGGAGACTACAGCACCACGAGCCCATACTCGTTTAAAGTCAGCAAGTTTACACTTAATTACAATACGAACTACCAGTTTGATGCTAACGGAAATATAACCGGCAAGCAAACGAGCAGTAATTAGGGGGTGTCACCGTTGAAGAAAATTATGCACCGAATCCTGTTACTGGTCTTGATGGGCTTATGTATATTGAACAGCTTACCCTTCTATCAGTTAAGCCCTTCGACATATGCAGCGGAAAAAGAACGGCAAGATGAAGCTTTGATGCCAACGGCGTCTGCAAGCTCGGACCAAATGAAACAGAGGCTGGAGGAAGCCTACTCGGTAACGGATCAGGAAATCCAAAACCTGTTGAATCTGGGATATACGTTGGAGGAAATCGAACAAGCCTACCAAAGCGGCGAAAATAAAGGAAATGTGGAAGAAGCTCTTGAACGAATAAGACCGCATATCATCAATAACTCGGCAAAGGCAGAAAGTATCGTTCTCAATGAGGCGGAGACTATAGGCGCCGGCACAAAAGAAGCGCTAGCTGTACAAGCTGCGGATACTACTCCCCCGCCTGTTCCAGATTATTCGTATGTAAACCTGAAACCTGACGATGCGCCGTTCTCGATCGGATTAAATCAGGAAAACGTATCAACTTTGTCGGGTGGGCTTTCAACTAGCAACAAAGAGTTCACTCTTCCTGGCCGTAATGGATTATCGTTCACATTAACAAGAACATATGATTCTGCTGATTCTGCATTATCAAGTATGGCTATATCAAGTAAAGTAGAGTTGCGTGAGATACCATATAACGAAAAATTGTTCCCGATTGGAAAAGGTTGGAGCTGGAATGTCTCATCCATTGAAACCACTGTTGAAAGTGGAAAATATGCAAGAAATTATCTTCATTTAGGAGGTTCTGGCACTTACAAAATAGATGATAAAAATAATATAGTTGGCTACCCATGGAAGGATCTTACTTTGGTTAGGGATCCGATGACAATCTCTGTAGGTGGGCTATATTCTTCTTGGAAATTAAAATCTATCAATGGGACTAATCAATATTTTTCAGCTTATGGACAACTCATTCAAATATCGGACTCTTATAACAATTACATTCAATTTTTCTATGAAAGTGACGGAGCCCGCCGCCTAACCAGTGTTACAGATAGTGTGGGTAATACGATTTCCATTGCTTATAATGAGGTGGATAGTAAAATCTTACTAACCAAAGGCAACCAAACGATCACGTATAAATTTTCCTGGCAAAGTGACAAGAAAATTCTTGCATCTGTTACCGATCCAATGGGAAGGGTGACGACCTACGATTACGGCATTAAACCGATCAAGTATAGTTTAGCTAGTACTACTCCTAATATGGATAATTCGTACGCTTTGTTAACCGGGGTTACCCATCCAACGGGAGCCAAAACCGTTTACGAGTATGAAAGCTCTCCTGTATCACGGTATATGCAGATCAAAACGACGAATGCTGATGGTGCGGTAGGGGTACTTCACGGCGTCAACCAGTTCTATCGCGTCAAATCGCGGGAAGATCAGGTATTCTTTTCCGATGGTTCATCGCAATCGTATAATCGCAAAGATATATCCTACATCGGCGACATGGGCAGCACGGACAATGCGGATATCCCGAACTTCTCAACGACGATCGATGATGGGTTATCCCAAACCACTTTTTCGAACAAAAAGCATTATATCGATGTCGATACGCCGGACGCATTTTACAACACGAATGTAACGGCTGTTGCGAAAGATCAGGGCGGTACCTCGTATACGAATTCGACCGATTATACCTACGACGAAACCCGCAGGCTGCCGGTGCCGAATATTACGAAAGTAACCAAATCGCAGCAAGGAGCGGCTTCAACGTTTGTTGCGCAGGCGTCGAGCGTATACGACGATTACGGCAACGTAACGCAGTCAACCGATCCGGCGGGAACGGTCACGATTTACGGCTATGACGCGAATCATCTGCTCGTGAGCACATCCAAGCCGATCTACACCGGTCAAACGCAATATACGTTAATGACTCGGGACGCCGCGCATCCGGCAACAATTATTTCGCAAAAAGTGTATGACGGCAGTCCGTCCGGCCTTTTGCTGACCGAGACATATAGCGAGAATATCGATGCGGCGAGCGGAAATGTCGGGCAAATTCGCGTGAAGAACGGCACCTCTAACGATACGATAACTCAAATTCAATACTCGCCGGCTTACCGCGGCGCATATCCGACCCAGACGACAACGACGGTACGCGATGCGGATAATAACGTATCGACCATCGTCCGGCAGTATGAATACGACCCGAATACAGGGAAACTGACCAAGTATACGGACGGCAAAGGGAATCAGACTTCGTACCAATACGATGCTCTGGGGCGGGTAACATTGTCCACACATCCGGATGGCAGCACGGTTTCGCTGCAATACGACGATTTAAATAATTTTATCCGGATAACCGATGAAACCGGGATTCAATCGTATGTGAAATGGAACCCGATCGGCCTGAAAATTGCGGCAGGCATTAACGATCAGCTTATCAAAGCAACGTTCCATTACGACAAAAACGGGAGAATGGATTGGAGCCAGGATGCGCGGGGCAACCGAACCTTTTATGGCTACGATCAATGGAGCCGTCAAGCTACAGTAACAGCACCGGATGGTTCCATTTCAGCCGCCAAATACGACGACATTGCCAACACCAAAACGGCAACCGATGCCCTCGGTTACAGTGTGAAAGATTACCTGGACATCCTGGGGCGCACCGTCAAGAAGGAAGAAACCAAGACGGTTAATGGCGCTGCCAAAACCAATGTTTTAGCCACAATGGTGCCGGATAACGCAGGAAACGTGCGGCAGCTTACGGATGGTTTGACGCCGGCGAACAGCATGTACTTCCAATACGATGTCATGAACCGTTTAACCAGCGTGAAAAATGCCAAAAACGAAGTGACATCTTACCAGTGGAATCCGCTGGGCAGTCTGCTGCTAATCACCTATCCGGACGGAAAAACAAAGGCGAAAAAATACGACGAAATCGGCCGGCTCATTCAAACGACGGATGCTACCGGCAAAATCGAAAAAATGTACTTCGACGCCAACGGCAATCAAATCGGTACTCTGGACCGCAACGGCACGAGGTTTAAAAGCACATTCGATAACCGGAACTTTTTGCGCCAATCCGATGCTCTGGACGCTCAGGGGCAGCCAATACCCGGCGAATCTGTTTCGTATGGATACGATCTGGCCGGTCGTCGTACAAGTATGACGGATGTTACCGGAACTACAAGCTACGAGTACGATCCGACGCTGGGTACGCTAAATAAAACTACCTATCCGGACGGTAGAATGTTAAAATATGGTTATGACGCTCAGGGAAACTTATCGAATCTAAACGATCCGTTCGGTTCCAACGTTTACTACGGATACGATTCGCGGAACCGGCTAAAGACGGTGGGTCCGACACCGGGCGATCGGGATGCTCAGTACGACTATTACAGCAATAATCTTTTGAAAAATATTACGCAGGGGAACGGCGTCAGTTCCGACTTCACCTATGATGGACTAAGCCTGAGTACATTGACCGAAAAGAAATCCGACGGGTCGCCGCTGAATACGTTCAGCTACACCTACGACAATAACGGCAACCAGCTTGCCAAGACGGAAAATGGCTCATCATTCACGTTTACCTATGACCAGCTTAACCGCATTGCTTCGTCGTCCCAGTTCGGTGAAACGTTCGGTTATGACAACCGCGGCAACCGCACGAGCATGACAACGAACAATCCGTTCGACAGCCCGAATTCAACGTATACCTACGACAAAAGAAACCGACTAAGCAACGTTGCAACGAAGAGCGGCGGCAATGTGACGTATAAATATAACGGAGACGGGCTGCTCTGGGAGCGCACGGAGAACGGGCTAAAGACGCACTACTATTACAACGGATCGCAAGTCATAGCGGAAGAGAAAGAGATTCCACAGCTCACCACGCAAAAGGCAGATAACACATCGACATCGATCAGCTATACCGGAACGTGGACCCAACAGGCGGATGCCGGAGATTACAACGGTTCTGTTAGCTACAGCAGCGCAGCGGGCGCCAGCGCTCAGTTTACTTTTACGGGCACCTACATCTCGGTAGGAATTCGAAAAAGCGACTCTTCCGGCAAAACGGACATTGTTCTGGACGGTGTGACCGTCGCTGCGGATGTGGATCTATACGCCAATCCGAAGCAGCCTCAAACAGCGATTTACACAAACAATGCTTTAACTGCAGGCTCCCACACGATCAAGCTGATTGTAAAAGGAACGAAAGGCACGTCTTCCGGTGGAACGAACGTTAATCTCGATTATTTCGAATACGGCGCCAGCAGCGGCGTTCAAAAACAGCAAATACGCTATATCCGCGGCAACGGCCTGGTAGCCCGCGAAGACGCCAAAGGCAAAGCCTACTACGTACAAAATGGCCACGGCGACGTCGTAAACCTGATGGACAGCACAGGTATGACGAAACTGAACTCCTACTCCTACGACATCTGGGGCAACATCGTCAGCCAAACGGAAAATACGCCACAGCCGTTCAAATACAGCGGCGAGCTGTTCGATGATACGACGAGCTTGCAGTATCTAAGGGCCCGTTGGTATGACCCGTCAATGGGGCGGTTTGTGAACTCAGACACGTATGAGGGGCAGATTGATAATCCTTTGACGTTGAATCTTTATACGTATGTGCATAATAATCCGTTGACGCATGTTGATCCTACCGGGCACATGACTACTGATGAGATGTGGGATAGCTTTAAAAAGGGACTTGGTATGGTGACTGATGCTGAAAGTTACAAAAAAGGATGGGAAGCAACAGTCGATGGTTTACCTAAAGGAGCCCAAATGTTTGTTAGAGAAGGAGTACTGGGGACAGAAAACTATGATGCCCTAATGGATGGTACTTTTGACTCTAAAGATGTAAAAGCTCTTGCTGAAGTAGGCATTTTCATTATATTAAATACTGAAGGCAAACTAATAAAAGTAAGTGAGGCAAGCAAAATATCAGGTGCCAATATTAAGCACATCAATGGAGCTATCGCAGAGCATCATACATACCAAGATGCCCTGAAAAGGGGTGAAATTGGTATTCAGAAACCGGGGGTAGTTACTGCAACTGGACCAGATTTTATTACATTTGATGAGATTAGTGGGCAAATAGCAGTGTATGATGCAAAGTACTCATCTACAGGTACGTTTCCATCTAGCGTAAAGGGTTTTGGTAGTAAAGCTTGGCTTGATGAGACACAAAGTGCAATAAATAGAATTGAGGATTCTGAATTTAGAGGTAAAGTACAGAGTGCCTTTAATAATGGAAAAATAGATTGGAGAATTGCACAGTATCAGTATCCATAAGGAGTTGCTTGGAAATGAAATGGGATGTGCTCAAGGGTATAACAAAATATACACCAATGAAACAAGTTTTCGATATAATTGGAACGCCATCGTTTCAGCTAGGTCAAAGAAAAGCTTATTATTTTAATGATGGATTTATAGTCTCGTTTACCGATAGAAAATTCCTCGTAAAAGAGAACGAGAGAATTGAATTTGGTGAACTAGGTGAATATGCTTTGAATATTTATTATTTTATGAAAAGGGAAGAATTGATATTATTTCTCAAGCTTCAAAACGAGGATTTTTCTTTTGATTATGACATACTTTTTAATAAATTCTCAGTAGTTCAGGAAGAAGAAATATATATCGGTTCAACTTTTCAACAAATAAATCAAAGGTTAAAAAGTAAAAAATGTCCTTACGAATATGGAGAAACAAGAACTATGCAGGACGGGGTGTTTAAGTTCCAGAATAAATATATTTCATGGAGAAATCACATTTTTTTATTCTTTGGCAAAGACAAGTCAACAAGCTTAACCGCATTTCAATTTACATTAAACGATTAATGATTGTGTCCCCAAGCGAGCTAACAACTCCCTTGGGGCTTCTTTTTGTCTGCCGCGGCATCGTTAATGGCGTAAAAAGTGTTTAGGATGTATGAGCAGCGAGATTTTAAAAAAATATGTCTTAGTACAATAGCATTCGGAAGCAGGAGGCCGAAGAAGAAGTAATGAATCGGTTAGCGCGGGTACTGTCAAAGACCGCATTCTAAAGGCCATCGTGGACAAAATGAACCATAGACTCACGACCCGAACATTACCGCTCCAAGCGAAGCTAGAACACATTAGAAGCCAATTAGAACAGGCTGAGTCCAAAAAGCGCCGCTACCTCGATGCATTCGAGCAAAATAAACTCGATAAGTCAACTGTAGCTGAGAGAATGCAGGAGATTCAGGCTGATTTAATCAACTTCCGAGCAGAGAAGTCGCGGCTGGAGCTTGAACTAACCGAAGACAATCGTTCTCCTGTCGGTTTCGAGCAGGTGCGCGAGTTGATTCATGGATTCCATCAGGTGCTCACCGCCGCGCCATTCGAACAGCGAAAAACGTTGCTGCACCTGTTCATCAAGCGAATTACGATGAATACAAGCAAAAAGATCGAGACGATTGAACTAAGCTTTGACGAAAATGTGGATTCCTACTTCTCGGCTCCCGTCGCAGTAGCGGCAGGGGATTCATTCCAGCGAAAACAAGCAAGGAAGCGGGAGAAAATCGAAATCGCTATCTGAAATCATGAAAACACTTCCATTACTACTGCTCGCCTTATAGGGTGAGCTTTTCTTTTTATGGCAACAGCGCATAGAAAGGCATCACGAACCATCGCCCCCGTGTTAATCAAGCCTGTAAAACCACTATAGTCTTACTCCACGTAAGGCTCATGTGTCGCGGCTGTATATTACGGCTATACAGCATTACGATACGGGGTGAACATGATGGCAAGAAAACAAGAAAAACCCAAGGACACGAGTAAGCACATGCCGGGGAAGCTGAATCAGTTAGTGGAATGGAAGAAACGGCCATTCTTGAACAAGATGATCGACAATGAAACTCCTGCGAAGGAACTGGTGGCGTGGTGTAATGACAATGGATTTCCGATCAGCCTTCCTACCATGTATTCTTACATGAAGCGGCGTAACGAAGCCATTGCTAATGGAATCACAATGGAACTGCTCCAGCCCAAGCTTCACAAGGAGAGCATGGAGAGGAAGATGGACGGGATGAAGAAGGCGTACACCAAAGCCCACCAACAGCGCAAGGAGAAGCGTGCTCAAACCAAGGTACAGATTAATCAGGAACTGGCAGATCAGGCCACCCCTAAGCGCATCAAGCACGACCTGGAGCTGTTGGATGAAGTGATCCAAAAGGGCTTCAAGACGCTGAACATGATGGAAGTGATCAGCCCTGTGACGGCTATCAAGGCGATTGAGATGAAGCACAAGCTGTTCAATGGGGGCACAGGTGGCCATACGCTCTACGGCCTGGAGGAGATCAAGGTGCATGAGGCAGCGCGGGAACAAGCGATTATTGCTTGCCTGATGGAGTTTATCCCAGAGGAGAAGCATGAGGAAGCTGTGAAGCTTATGGACGATGTGACACGAGCTTATTATGAGTCGATTGGCTTGGGTGAAGCTTATGCGCAGATGGAGGCCATGAATTGATTGAGCCACCCAATGGAGCAATATAATTTTAGCAACGGAGATGATGATCACGTGGAACAGCTCTATGTGAGTCCGATGGTAAAGCGAATACAGAAACGACTGAGCCCTGGTGATGACGGAACGGCTTTCAAAGAATCGATTAAGGAAGCCGTCACCATTGGCGTTGATCAGTTTATAAGGCGTCTTCAATTGGGGAGAACACAAGTGAATACGGTGTCTGACTTCGAAAAAATGGTCAAGCTTGGGCTTCTTATGTACGGGGGGCCTACCGAGCGATCAGAAGTTACGACCGATATCAGGATGCATGAGACGCAGTGGGAAGCAATTATGAACACGCCAGAGTTTGAAGTAATTAAAAACAGATTGGCTGAGCAAATGAATAGGGAAAATGAGGAGAACTAGTGGGAACCTATAGGAGAACGCCTGTGATGGCCGTTCTCCTTAATAACCTCAAACTATTCATCTAGGTTGATGATCCAACTAAAATCAATTAATATCCAGATCGTGGAATTTTTTTAATCTTTCTATAAATTCTTTGAACTCCCCAACTGTCTTATACCTTGTTCCGATATAAGAACTGGCATCCTTAGAAAAGGGATGTATTATTCTATATTCAAAAGCAAACCATTGTTGTTCCTCGGTTAAATGATTTAATGCTACATCAACCATCCTTTTGATACTATCTAAATGAGAGGAATCATTCATTTTTATTGAATCAAAAAAATCTATTTCATTTACTAATAATCCCTTTGCATTATCTACAAGTTCAAATCTTATAGCTAAATCAGGATCGTTGCCCTTCTTTAGCTCTCTAACTCTAAATTGGAATACAATATCCCTTGCTTCCTCATAATCTTTAGCATTTTTTAGTCTCTCCAGAAAATAATCCGGGTAATATTCATCATAGTTACCCACATGAATCAAATTTTCATCGAAGTAAAGGAATTGCATTCGCTTTTGATCCCCTTTATTAGTGACCCATTTTTCAACTACCTGAAATTTTTGGGGTAGTCCAAAAACTTGCTTCATTGCCTCATAAGATATAGACCATTGGGTTGAATGTCCCGATTGAAATTTTCTTACCAGTCCTGTGTTGATCTGTGAGTCAAATTTCCCTCGACTTATTGCTACAATCAAAGTATTTCTCGGCATCCCCCACCTCTCAGCTGCCTCGGAAGGGGTAAAGCTCCCTAGTTCACTAACCCTTAACCCGCTCAAATGGTCACCAATTAAATTCATATCGCCCCTCCTTTTTGTCATCAATTAATAATTATTAATTGTCATCAATTGATTACATTTAAATTGTAGTTGAACAACAAAAATTTTGCAATAAAAATTAAATTTCATTGCAAGAACCATATTTGCAAATTGAAGTTACTCAACTATCAATGAAACTTCGCCGTCACTTAGGTAGGGCTCTACGCCTTCTGTAACGGAAAGTTTAGGAATAGGAATATTTTCTCAATTCTGATATACTAGAGTCTAAAGATCTGTTTATGTGTCGAAATGGAGGAATAAAATGACGACTTATGCATTTTGGAACAATAAAGGCGGTACAGGTAAAACAAGTCTGGCATTTCAGGCACTGTGTAGGGTGGCAGAGCTTAATCCAGATCAACTAATCTTGGCTATCGATCTTTGTCCTCAAGCTAATCTCTCAGAACTCCTGCTTGGAGGCCTTGTTGGCAGTGGTGGTACCAACTTGGCAGCTCTTCATGCTCTCACCCCAAGGAAATCGGTAGGCGGGTATTTTGAAAAGCGTATGCCTGCTCCATTTTCGATGCCTAACATAAAAATTTCAGACTTTATCTCAATTCCGAACAACTTTAACCAAGATATACCGCCAAACATACATTTGCTCGCTGGTGACCCCATTGTAGAGCTTCAGGCAAATGCAATTGCTACTTTGGCTAACACTCAAATTCCAGGAACTGATACCTGGCTGGCAGTAATAGATTGGATCTCTGATTTTATGAATTTAACTGGTACAACCTACAGCCAGATTTTCATTGACTCAAACCCTAGTTTCTCCGTTTACACTCAAATTGCTCTCTCAACGGCTGAGAAACTAGTTCTTCCAGTTATGGCGGATGATTCATCAAGAAGAGCAATTCAAAACATGTTTTCATTGATACATGGCATTAACGTACCGGCAGGCACGAACTACTCCCCATTCTCCTTCCCAACAAAACTGACTAATTCGGGGAGGACTTTACCTAAAGTACACCTTGTCGCTAAAAATAGGCTAACACAATACATGGGAGCAGCCTCAGCATATAAGTCCGTTCTAATAAGTATCGATAATGATGTAAAAGCAGCCTTAGCCTCCCATCCATCTGCTTTTACATTCAGTAGGATTGAAGATGGCACAGTGGAGATACGCGATTTTCAGACTACTGGTGTCGTTGCAATGGCAAAAGGCCTCCCACTGAGTAGACTACGACCTGGAAGTCATACTATTATGCGCAGACGAACCCGAGTCAAAGAGGATTACTTATTAAACTGTAGATCTGCTATTGATGATTTGGTTGCCAAGCTATAATTCTGTACAATGCAAATTAAAATCATACTTTAGGTTTAACAAAGACCCCTTTCGTGAGGGGTCTTCAACTTTTCAGGAGGGATGAACATGCGAATCATCAAAACCCGGCAGAACGTCGAAGACCTTCACCGGGACAATGCCTCACCCGCTCCTTATTTAGGTTTACACCAATTTTTCGCCTAACTTCTTACGACAGGGTATTATCTCATGTGCAAATTTTTCGCTGTCACTTATGATAAGGCTCACCGTAACGGGGCTATCGGCGAAAAATGCGAGAGGAGCTTGCCGCGGCAGCAAGGGATTCAAGTTGAGCTTTACCACTCACTTTTACAAGCCCCTTGTCAATCAACACCCGGTTACATTAAATTGTTCAAAGAAGAAAGGAGAACCACTGATTACATAGAATTAATAGTCAAAACGATTACATATTGGAGAACTGTAAATGACAAATAGAGATCGCATATTGACGGCCTTGATCCATGTTGAATTATGTGATGACTGCCTATCCTTGTCTTCAGGTGTTAAGCCAAGACAAGCTGTTTATGCGATTTGCAGCGCATTTGCTTCAGAAAATAGGATTCATCGTCATTATGGGAAATGCAATCACTGCCGCAAGATTAAAAAGACAAGCAGATTACTGGAAGCACCGTCGAATACAGGTTTGCAAGATACTAAAACCATAAGCGCAGTCCAAGACAAGCCCTGGTATTGGGAAGGCAGTATTCAAAGCGCTGTTGTAACCTATCTTGTTCATAATAATTATGACTTTCGTAGCGTAGCGAATACCGCATCCCGCACATCAGGTGTCGATATTATCGCTGCTTCCCCTGAGGGAACGGAGCTTTGGGTCAGTGTGAAAGGCTACCCCGAAAAAAGCTCCAACGTACAGGCGCGGCACTGGTTCTCAGGAGCTGTTTTCGACCTGATTCTTTACCATGGCGCCAACCCAAACGTACAGCTTGGAATAGCTCTGCCTGAAGGTTTTACAACGTACATAAACTTGCTTCCCTAGAGTAATCTTCTCAGTTATAGCTTGGTCGTCTGACTCCAGCAACGTACTGCCTATAACAAATGTCCATTCGCCTATAGGAGATGTAACAAACACTTCTTTTTGGTTTGCACCTTCTAATCCTGTTTTCCATTCTACTTGTCTTACATGGTTTAAATTCAATTCAGACAAAAGGGCCTGTGTATCATTCGTTCTCACCACAAGCCAACTACTTTTATATCCAAAGAAGATTGGAAGATTTGGAGATTTATTTTCAGATACGTTATTTGTGTTACTCACGGTTACGGACTCCGATTCTATTTTGATTTGCTTTCTCCTAGAAATTAAGGTCAGTATAATATATACCGCTATCAGTATTAACCAATACATGGGGTACTCCTCTCCACATAATGACGAAAGAAAAATAACCTCGATAAGACATCATCGTTATCGAGGTTATTTCACAAGTCGCTAGTGTTTATCTGCAAGATTCAAATGCTTGGAAGAGGGCCTCTCCTAATTGTTCAGGAGTTGCATTCAAAAGCAATTCTACTTTGGTTTGACCGTTGTTCACATAGCCACTTCCTTCTCTTTTCATAGGAGTAAATATAATAGTTCCCAGGTCATTTCTCATACTGACAATTACGTGCAAATATTCCTTCACAAATTTACTACGGTTCTTAAATCCAAGCAGAGTAGGTAAATTCCCAGAAATACGCTCGTTTAAATACGGTTCTTTCTCACAAAACTCAAAAGCTTCTTTCAGTCTTTCACCAACTACTTTGTAATCAGGTTGCGGTTCCAAAAGCATTACTTGATTGGTTGAAGCGCCTGTACCGATTGCATTTAGAGCTAATGGATTTAAAACTACAGTACCGCCAGCATTTTTGTACGCACAAACAGTAAAATTCATTGTTATTCACCATCTCATTCTACTATCATTTAATAATCGTCGTAGTGATTTGAATGCCTAATGTCTTCGCATAATCGATTGCTTGCTGTAATTCACTGATTTGGTTACTGGTTAATTGTACATTTGGAATAGCAACATTTAAAGCTTTTGGGTCGTACATGCAGAAAAGCTAGGTAAAGATGCTGTTTATCTCGGTGATAATAAATATCGAAGTAAATATGGCGTATGGCAATACCGTGCAAAACCTGTTGATACAGATGATAATCATGTGCATCTGGAGAAACTTGATCCCGATACAGGGGAAGTAGTTGAGAACTGGCATCTAAACTGTCCAGAAGGGACGGGACGAGGAGACTAATGAAACGGAATATATCATTCAGTGGAGATTTCCAGTACAAACGATATACAAATGATTCTTGGTCATTAACGATTCCAATTAATTTAAAAGATATTGAGAAAATTTACATGGAGTTGCAGCTATTGAATAATGGTTATACTGACTCGCTGACAATTGTTTCATCGAGTTTCAAACAAAATATAATACTTACAGGGAATTGTCCTAAAGAAAAATCCACTATTGAGCTAATTAATGAACGATACAAAATTGACCTTACAAATCGTGATTTTGGGGTGATTGAATCTTTTCTGCTAAAGTACTATAGAGATTTTATGGCACCTGTCAATCATATTGATTTAGAAATGGAACATGATGGAGCTTTAGGTAGTGACGCCACTCTTATACTTAAAGCACAAGAAGCAGTAGAACCTATGACAGAAGAAGAGGCAAGGAGATTATTGGGAATGGATTGAACTTTGTTGAACTACCGTACGACTAACCGTCGTAGGGTGGTTTTCTGTAGTGTTCGCCGCGATATCGCTAGCGTTGGAAAGCATGACGGGATTGATTTAGTTAGTGCAACAAGTCTAGTAGCTGAAATAGGTGATATTCATCGCTTCGCTTCTGCCAATTGGGCTTCTGTGTCGAGGAAAGCAAGGGGGGCAGGGGGTACAACTGATTGGGAACTACTTCAAATCAAGTCAAATCCTCAAGTATGGGATAGAATTACTTGATATGAGAATGGACAAATTGTTTCAAATCCATTTGAGTAATATTAAAAAGGAGATAGAAGAACCCATGTTAAAATCTTTTGATAGCAGTAGAGTGTTTAAACTTTGGTATTATCACATTAGTCATGGAGAATTACTAGTAAGAAGCATTAAAAGTGCTGATAACACTAAGAATATTGACATCATTTTTATTGATGTTACTTATGTAGAATTACCACATATCCTCTCTAATTTAATAATTGAAGAAGCAACGGATGAGGATGTTCTTTATATCAAGGAAAAAATCAACAAGGATGTAAAGCCCGAAAATATCACTATTCTATCATCAAATGATAAGCGTTATTTTGTAGTAGCATTTAGAATGAAAGTTGTTGAAAATGAATTAGATATGTTTGAACTGCCTTTTAGCAAACAATACTAGAAAGTTGACGTAATTGTTAAAGCTTCCTCGCTATAGTTCATGGCTAATGTCTGCGTAATAGAAAAATAGTCAATACTGCTCAGTAAGACGATTGATAGGGCGGGATGACTCATGTGGACCTCAA
>NZ_JBZYAO010000068.1:0-17647 GCF_059820445.1 Paenibacillus sp. sgz302190 | reverse complement strand
CAGTATTTTCTCGTCGGTATATTCCATACATCATACTCCTTCCCCGGGCGGTTTCCAGCCCCTTCGAATCAACTGCCGCTTGCGCTTTTCAAAAAATGCTGTAGCTTGCTGGCACGCATCCGTACCTATCCTTTCGCGCAGCAGCGCAATCGCCTCTTCCATGTCTACGAGATCGACAGGCGCAGCCAGGCTTCTTCCGGCGCCCTTCACAATAAACCGCCCTCCGAAGAAACGGCTGTAGCCCACTTCCGCAATCTCTTGCAGTTCTGTGGTTCGTACACCGTATCAACGATAGGCATTCAGCGCCTTTTCCGAGACGATAACCTTAGGAAAAGTGACATGTACGGTCAAAATAAAGTAAAGCGCCGTACATATGACCCCGATCAGCAGCATGAACGCCGCATCTTCCGGTTCGTTCTCCACCAACATCTGCATGACCAATACACTGATACCGAGACACAGCCCTAAATAACTGAACAGCTAAATGCCCCGACTAAGCTTTAGCACCAGTTCTTCGCGCTTTCTTAAAACGGGCGTCCGGCTACGAAGCATGCAACCTTGGCTACCAAAAACACATTCATTGTACTGCCTCCTGTTTTAAAAAATATGAGTACAAATTCGACCTCCCTAAAAGGGACTTAGTTATTAGAGTTCCATAAGAACTCGAAGTTTGAATCCGCTGCCTGTTTTCTCAAAATCCCCCCTTTGTCCTTGGTTTTATTTGATACATTGCATGAACTGAATACAATCAAAAAACAAAGTAGCAATATGAAACTAGTATTTTCTTATGGTTCGTACATACTCAACTTCTCATTCTCGCTTCTACGGATATTGGTTACAGTCTACCTTCTTTAAATGACATTATTTTCTAATTTTACTATTATATTCTTATTTGTTACTAATTTCTTTAGTTGCAACAGCTGCCTTTTTAAATTGATTTATCTCATATAACTCTGCTTCGGAATTATTGATCTCATACAGTTTACCCACTAGACCACTCTGGGTGCTGCTCTCTACACTTGCATTGATTTTCCATGTTATCCCATTCCCTTCAATTACCACTTTCGTTTCATAATCTATATCCCGATAATTTCGAATGTAATACTTGTATACACCTTTAGGGTATATACTATCGTCCTTTAGCTCATCCACGATTGACCGTTCGATGGCTTCAATAACCCTTTTTCTCTCAGAAGTCAAAGCCGGGTATTCAGGTTGATAAGCATTTTTTATCTTTAATTGAGTGGTTTTTACTAACTGGTACTTTTCTTTCTCAACGAGAGATTTAAGTTGCTCTGTGTTTGGAGCTAATCTGAAATTAGTGATTTCATTAGTGTAGCCTTTCTTGGATGACCAAAATTCTACTGCCACATAAACTTTAGTTGTTGTAGGCTGTTCGAATAAAACCATCATATCCTTATTGCCTACGGAACTTTGATATATGGAAATTGGAGTAATCTGATTTTCAAAAGCACTAAAGTACGAATATTTCCCTTTATACCAAATATCGTCATTAATAGCTGTACGAATAACTTCCAAAAACGGATCACTTTCTTGAACGTTACTGTCTTGCGAAATAGACTCTCGATTAGTTTGTTTTTGTGAATCATTTTCTGTCATGACGGGGGAAGTAATATTCTTATTACATGCCGCATTTATTATTAAAATTGCTACCCCTGAGAAAATGATAAAGATAATTTTGCATACTCTTTTCATTCTGCACCCCGAATTTGAAGTTCGAAATTAAATTCGTTGACTATCATAATTAAAATAGGTGTTATCACCAAAAGTCTTAATATCTTTAATGCTATTCCACTTTCCATCTGCTAATAACTGAACCTGACCATTATCTAAGATTCGAACATGCTTAGGGTCAGGAACAGGATTAAACCAACTAGAAGTTCTAAAGTACATTCCTGCACCAATTTTATTAGGAATTTCATTCGTTCTTCCATCTATTATTAAGCTTGCGATAAAAACTGCTTTTTTCCATGCATTCAAATTTCCAGATTTTTTAAGTGGATCTCTCGCTAAATTAGTATCAACGGCTCCCCCCGTTACAGCTGCGTATTGTCCCGGTGCTAAAACTACTTCTTTGTATGTTTGTGTTCCTGACATCTTTCTATTAATAATAGTCCACGCAACAGATTCCTGACCAAAATCGGTTTCACCGCTGCAACATTCTCCAAAAATTGTTCGTGCTAGTATATCTTTTTCTTCAAGATTCATTAAATCGTTTTTTGATTCTACCTTATTTCCCACTCCAGAAACATCCACATTACCGTAGAGTGTTTCGCCAATACTTTCGCCTTTACTTGCAATGTCAGCATGCTGTGCTTGTTGTGTTTGCTTAATCTGATTTTCCGAAGCAAATTCTTGTTTCTGAGGCGTCGTATTTTTCGTTATTATATCCTTAGCGTCCTTGCTATACTGCATTTTCGCCGACTTAATAATAGCCTCTCTCTCAGCCATCTGGCTGAAATCCTTTCCTTCTACGATCCATTTATCATTCGCGGCATACCACTTCGCCGTTAAATCGTTCAACGTTTTCGCATCTTCCGGAGACTTTTGCTTGATTCTATCTATTTCTATCAACTTGTCCCGGATTCCCTGTCCCGCTTCACCTGCTGCCCGCATGACCTTTACATTTCCTACCTCGTTCGCTTCCATCCACCGCTGCGTCTCTTTCTGCATTTGTTGCTGTGCCCATTCCGGCATTTCGGCCATCTGTTTCAGTTTCTCTCTAAGGCCGTTAGCCAATGCCCTTGCCTGATTCATACTTACCTGATCTCCGCTTGCTTCAGCGATATACCAAGCTTCCTTGTATTTCTTGATCCATTCCTTCGCCCAATCCGGGTAAGTGATGCCTAGTTCCTTCTGCTCTTCCTCATAATCGTACTCTTCCGCTTTTCTACGAGCGTTCGCCGCGGCCAATTTTTTTAGCATGGGACTATCTTCAAACTTCGGTTCTTTCCATTTGATCATCTACTTCACTCCTCCATTCAGAATAAACGGGACTTTGTTATAGGGTTGGAATAAAATCACTCTGTTTGTGTGCCCCTTACTTTCATAAACCCAAAGGTCATCTACATTACCTGTTAATTCCACACTATTAAAATGAGACCAATCTTCCTCTTTGATGGTGTATAAGACGTACCTGTCTTTCTGCTTGGCAAGGAGATGCAGAAACTGGCCATTGGAATTTTTCACTATTTTTCTAATGGTGCCTTCAATTCCAAAGCTGGAAATATGCCTCTCATAAATAACCTTATTCTCTGAAAGACTAATTTTTCGCAATAATTGCTTTTGTTGGTCAATTTGAAACAAATATACGAGTTCTTTTTGTGCCTTAGTATCCTGATTTATGGTCTTGCTGTACCCCGAAATATTTAACCATTGCCCATAATTACCTATAAATTGAATATGCTTTTCGCTGAAAGCCCGGCTCATGCCTAGTAAGTATACATTGTTGGCGTCATCTCTAACCATTGCAAAAGGATTCTTTGCCCGATCGATGTAACCTAACAATAGATGATATTGTTCGAGCGGAGTAGAAGGCCTTACTTTGTATAAAGCAGATTTGTATACATAGCCCATGGGAGCATCTGTCCTACTTTGACCATCAAACCATATATCCAAAAAGTATTGATTCGCGGGATCTATGATTTGAAATTTTGCCCCCGAAACTCTCATGAGTTGGCTGCGATCACTTAAATCTTCAGGCAATTTATAGTACATGATATGATCAGTTGGTATTTTCTCAGTCTCCTGTGATAATTTCATCAAAAGCAGAATCGGCTTATCCTTATATCGACATAAACCTAATGCTATCGTACCCTCAGAATAGTAATTGCCTGCAAAGCAACTGGCGTTTACCTTCTCTAACTCTTCTTGTTTAAGCTTTACGTTCTGCAATTGATTAGGAACGGCTTCTTCGATCATGACTTCAAATTCGCGGAAATTGTAAAAATTGGATACAAAGGATCCTTCTTTATGATCCCTGACTTCAATTTCCTGATCAGATCTGGAAACAACAATACTTTCGTTATTCTCCGTCTGATCCTTCTCATTTAATTGCGGCACGTTGGTTGACATGGTTTCCTGGGAAGGTGATAAGACAGGATGATCAGATACGTTCGTGCAGGCTCCTAATAATATTAACAACAAACTCATAACAACTATTTTCAATAGATCCTCTCCAATCCCGCTATTCAATTATGGGATCACATTTAATTTCCATGTGCCCCTCTCATAGACGCATTCAATAATATTCGAAGATCCAGAACCATCCGGTTCTTCAAACATTGGCGTCAAAAAAGTAAAAATTCTTCTATCTCTAACATCTGCCACTAATGCTGCAGTCGTACGTTTCCAATCACCCATTCTTCCTATATCGCTTTCTTCGAATGCGAGTCTATCATTTACCATGGTCACACCGTGTGATTCGATTAACTCCCCAACCATTTGATCCGTGAAAACTTGCCCAAGCTTTGCTTTTATTTTTTCGATACTATTCATATCGCTACAAAAATAACTGTAATATTTCCCTTTGACAATCACAGACTCGTTCCCTTGCTGATCCCTGCATCCATTATCGCCATACCAGAATCCTAAAAATGCAGAATGAGCTTGTACATAAAGTTCGACAGCCTCTTTCTCTTCGAGCGGCCTAATCGCATGACTGCTTATATTCATAGATTCGCCTTGTTGGCTCACTTCACTTTGTAAACCTTGCACGGATTCATAAGGGCTTAGTAAGAGCAATCCCATAAATATTAGCAAGATATGTTTGATCTGCACATTTCCCCTCCTCTCATACTAATCTTTCTTTTTCATGATTCTATAATTTGAGATTGGGGCTCGCCCATAGTACTGCGCATGATCTAACGTCGTTCGCACTCCATCGTAAGGATCAATGATGTGAATCTCAGATGCATTTGTTGGGATTCCGGAATAACCAACAGCCACAACAAAGTGTGTTAATTCATCGGGCAGATTAAGATGAATGATCGCAGGTACTCTCTGATCTATATAATTTTTTACTACACTAAATATATTTTTCTCCGAGCAATCGATCCTTGAATAACTAAAACCAAATGATGAAGCAACCTCCGCAAACTTTAAATTATATTTTTTCTTTTCCATACTATCAACATATTTTTCAACTTCGCGATAGTTGGTCTGTGCTCCATAATAATTCAAAACCATTGTTACTGATGCAATCGCACAACCCTGTTTATTAAAATCATTTTGATTTACTGGTTGTAAGGACAAATCATTTGTAGAGAGGATTTCAGGATCTATTATTTTGTTGTTGCTTCTATCTTGACTCACCTCACTCCCCCGCTTAAACTCCGCATAACCCCATTCTGCTTCCTTACGGTTTCCATATAGGATACTATCTACAAAAAACAGCCGGTCGTTTGCCCATTTGTTATCTCCCTGCTTTGTCAACAGGTACAAATACTGCGCCTCATTCTCCCATTCGTTTATATCGTAAAATCCGTTCCAAGCCCTTCCCTGGTTGTTGGCGTATTTCGAATCAACCCGGCTCCGTTCGTAGGCAACGATCCGCTTGGCTTCTTCAAGACTGTGATCCTCGGTGATCGTTCCTCCGAGCTTGAGGGCTGCTTGCGCTAATTCCACCGCCTGTGCTTTCTTATCCTTATCCCCTGCTTTGTCCGCTTCCTCCCATTTGCATTTGGCCATATACAGGTATTCATTGGCTACCATTCGCTGAGCCGTCTCCAAATCATCATCCAGCCTAATCGTACCACCCATGCTGCGGCCGATGCGCGCCAGTTCCTTCGCTTCCACTATGTTTCCCTTGGCATACAGCTTCTTCGCTTCCAAAATCTTGTCATTGCCAACCAACCGCTCTACATCCTTCAGATCATCCTCCAGCGTCACGGTTCCCATTTTTTTTCGAATTTCTTCAGCCTGTGCCTCCGCTTTGTCCCTGGGGTTTTTCCATTCTTTTTTCAAATTCAACAGCATTTCATTGGCGGCCATATTCAGCAATAGCGTCGCTTCCGCTTGTTCTTGTGCCGACGCCGGGTTTACCGTCTGTCCTTGGCCATCGTCGGTTATGCGGATCATGCCCTTATACATGCAGGTTACTATACAACAGCTTAACAAGGCTTGATCCTGTTCAACCCAAACCTCCGTTTGCTCTCCCCCTGCCCATACCATCGCGATCATCGGTGAACAAGGCATCGGTCGTAACCGGCCGTTATTGGCTTTGGTCGCTTCGGCTACGGTCGGATTATCCAGACTCGAGCAATTGCCAAAAGACAGCACATTCTGATGAGGCTTGGAATCGGCCACGTTTAACTGAGCTTTGTCGTTAATGAATACCTGTCGGTTCGCAGGTGCTTTCAACTGGCTGGTGCCACTGCCACAGGTGCAGGACAACACAGCCCCTTCCACTACATAACTTCGTTCGCTCACCCCGCCCCCTGCATCCGACGCCTCCTCATGGGTGACGATCAGCGGCGTCTTTCCGGCGTTCAGCTCTCTTTTTATATCGGCAATCCGCTGCGCGATCGTTGGTTTTTGTTCCCGCACCTGCGCTCCTGTCGTTGCCTTGGTCATGGCTCTCCCTCCCGCCTAGTTCATTTTCACCTTGGTTCCGCGTATGAGGGTTTCCCCGTCCATCTCGATCACGCTTGTTTTGCTGGCGATCCCGATCGTTTCTTTCGCCGTAATTTGCACCGTATTGCCCGCGTTCAGAATCAGATCGCCGTCAGCCTTGACCCGAATATCCTTCGTGCTGCGGATTTCAATGCCCTTTTCATCAATCAAACGAATCAGCATCTCATTGTCGTTGCCGGTAATCATGATTTCATTTTTCTCGAAAATGATCGCTTTCCGGTACTTGGTCATGAAAATTTTCACTGCGGGGTCGGCGATCATATCCCCTCCGGCATTTTTCATACGTACGGAATGCGTCACGATACCATCCTTCTCATCACCCGTCGGAAAATATATATGGACGGAATCGCCGATTTCCGGCATACAATACCAGCCCGTATTCCCTTCCGACGTATACATTGTGGCATGAGGAAACCAGGTCATTTTGTCCGGTTCCGGCTTCTTCGTTTCATCCATGTCAAAATGCACCTTTACCTGGTCTTCCTTTAGCTCCAGGACTCGCCCTTTCAAAGACACGCCTTGCAGGCTCTTATTGGTCGATCGCTTCTGCAGCAATCCGCTTTTGCTTGTCAGCACGCAATCATGCGTCCAGTCGCTTTCGAAAGTAGTGACCGATTGGTAGACATAAAGATCCAAATCCCATTCCGGTAGCATCAGCTTTATTTTTTTTCCAGGTGTATAAAACTCCTTCACTTCCGTCGTACGAACCTTATGGTAGAGCAAATTTTCTTCCTCGTCTTTGTTATTGAAATGGCCCAGCTTTCTGGTGACGGAGTAGTCATGCGCTGTCATCTCTCCGTCGATGCAATCGGCCAGCGGCAAGCCAAAATGAACATAAGGCTTGTCCAGGGTCGCCCCGACAATTAAGCCCACCCCCAATCGGGAAGCCATCCGCTTCAGAAACGCCCAGTCGGTTTCGTGATATTGCAAAGCAAGTTCTTCCAGGCACTGCCCCTCCAGATTGTCGCTGTGTCCGACATCCGCATAATGAGCTTGATGCGAATCTCTATCTTTCTTATAGTTATCCAGCACGCTTTGGAACAAATCCGCGTACGTCATCTTGAGATTTTGGAACGAACAGCTTCGAGGCTTAATATCCAATTGATAGCTAAGCGACACCGCAGATACCGTAAGGGTATAATTATTCTGCGAGGCTCGAACGCTCAGCTTGCTGATCGTACCTGAAAACAGCATAGGGGACTTGTTCTCATTGCTTTCAACACTCGCACCCGCTTCGTAATAACCGATTTCCAGCAAGCTTTCCGAATTTATGTTGTTAACGAACTTGTCTTTGTTCTCCAACGTTAACGTTCCGCTAAAATACGCTCTGGCGTGCCGGTTCATGTGTTTCACAATTTTTATGGTTTTGATCTCATATATCACGAGCTCTTCTCCGTTATATCTGATGACTGGCATATTATGGCTCATTTCGGATCGCTCCTTTGAGGTTTGGCGTTATTTCCAAAATTTAGTTAACGGTTGCCTTGCTATACTCGTCGGTTTGCGAGTAAATATACGAATAATCGGATATTACCAAGTAGAGGAAAATAGTATCCGCCATTGAGTACATGTTCCCGACTTAAATAGTTCGGGGATCGATTCATTCAGCTGCGTGAGAACCTTTTATCGGATTTTCATTTGTGATGCTTATCTTTTTAAATGTTTTCATGATATTGCTTTTTTCACGAATCATCTTTTCAAACTGTTCTGCGTCATCTTTTTTTTCTGCAATTTGAATATCATATGGAAACCCTGTAGGTGATTCTACAACAAATACATAATTGTCGATTACTCCTATTTTCCTAAACGGGTATCCTCCATCTTTCCCCGTTGTACTCGACCACTCATTCCATTCTTTTTCTGTGCCCCACCGTGATATCCCAAATAAAAATTCTTTTTCTAACGATTTATTTATAGGTAAATAATAAAAAATAGTCCTTTGATCATCTTCAATAAGAGTAAACTTACCTTTCCAATCATCAGGGAAATCGATAGAATAAGCATATTTCATGTTTTTATAGTTAAGCGTTGTTGCCTGCGAGTTCGTTTCTTGTTTATCGGCAGGTGTTATGTCACTTTTCTCTGATATCTGCTTATCATTTCCATCCGGACTCGGGCTCTGGACCAGTACAGTGGCACGATGCTCTATTCCGGCATTTTTAAATTCATATAAAGTAAAAATAAGGATCAGGGCAGCTACTGCCACTCCAATAAATAATATATACTGCCATTTTTTAATAGCCACCCACGACCACTCTCCATTAAATTAACCTTAATGCCGCCTAAACATATCTTTTAGTTTAATTATTATCAAAACCGGACAAAGGAACCTTACCTGCATTTCGTTGATTTAAGATCGTTCCATCATCTTGAATGATTCTGTTTACAGCGCAGACCTTTGTGTTGATAAAACCATATCCATCGCCCCAGTTTGCATTCAATTTGTCTTTCTTTACGTGTTGATTGGGGTCTATGTTTGTAACACTCTCGTTATCTCCCCGTTCACTAATGAAGTAATCGTCTCCAACATAAATCCCTACATGAACAGGTCTCCCTTTATTAAACCAATCAAAAAAAATCAGATCTCCTACTTTAAGGCCACTAAAATCACCTTGCTTTACCTGATCTTTGACTTTGCTTTCCTCACTGCCTCTAGTTATCTGAGCTAATGTATCTCTTCCAATATCTAAATTCGAACCAAAAACAGTCATATAAACGGATGATGAAAAGGCTGAACAATCAAGATATGGCGGGGGGTTTTCATGATCTAATTTTTGAGTATGAGCTAACGCAGTTAGAACATAAGGTATTTGCCCTTCCCAACTTTTCGCCTCTTCAACCACTTTCTCTCTCCAGTGCTTTGGCTCACTAACGCCGCTCCCCGTTCCTTGATTCGCCAAGCTATCGGAACTCTTTGCTTCCTTCCGCTCCTCCGCCTTCTTCGGCCAGGGCGCAATGCCGTTCGCTACCTGATGCACATGCATTTTCAAAAGCTCCAGCGAAGTGTACGTTCCGACCAAACCATACTTCACTGCAAAGTCATACAGGCTCTCGTTCAACTCGCTGTCATACTTGTCCTCATTGACCGGCAGGTTGTATTTGAAATCATTCGGATACATCGTCGCCAGCTTGTTCAGATTTTCCCTTGCGCCGCGGTCGCTCATGCCGTATTGATCTCTGATTCGGTCGGCTTCTTGAACGAATTCTTCCAACTGCCGTTCCGTTTCCGGGTCCTTCATCAAGCTGTTCTTTAACATCCAATATTGATCCGACAGCTCTTCCAGCCGATTCGCGCCCTTGTAGGATTCTGCCGTGTAATCGCGCATCATGCCGATGTACTTGACTTTGTCCCGCAGGGAGTTGGCTAACCCCCGATAGTAATCTTTGTCTGCTTCTTTCCCCTCTGCGTCCGCCGCGTACCACTTGTCCGTGAAATCGTTCATTTGCTTGCGCGCCCACTCAGGCATGCCGTTGACCTCGGCCAACTTTTCGCGAACGCCCCGCGCCTTCTCTTCCGCCGCATTCA
Source organism: Paenibacillus sp. sgz302190 (assembly GCF_059820445.1). NCBI lineage: Bacteria > Bacillati > Bacillota > Bacilli > Caryophanales > Paenibacillaceae > Paenibacillus > Paenibacillus sp. sgz302190. Next base: position 7,467 of record NZ_JBZYAO010000068.1, on the reverse strand, counting down.
TACCGGCCTGATCCCCTTCCGCCTGTGCCTGGTAGTACGCGATTTTATACTGCCGCAAGAGAGGCTTAGCCCATGGAGGATATATTTCTCCCTTATTCATCTCATCTTCCAGCGACAAATAGGCTTGATACTCCGCTTGGGATAGCAGCAGCAATCGAACGGGCGACGCTTTGTAATGGCTTTCTCCCCACCCTCCGTCCAAGCGAAGGTAGCTGGACCTGCTGTTCCCGTTGATTTCGTTCGCTGCCGATATGCGAACGTTGCCTCCATACATGACCAAGTCCACGTCCGCGTTGAACGTGATATTTCCCTGACTGGCGATCTCTACACCCGTTGCTTGATCCAATCGGACGAGCATCGCATCGTCGTTCGTCGAAAGGGCCATGGCTTCGTTGCCGAAACGCATCTCCTTCTTCGTCCGGGTGCTGAAGTACTTCGTATCCGGATCGCTGATCCTGTCGCCGCTGCCTTTCCGCGGCCGCTGCCGGATAGAATGCTTAACGACCGCCTCTTCCTCCTTCGATCCGGGAAAATATAAGTTCACGGCATCGCCAAGCTCGGGCATGCAGTGCCAGCCTATGGTTCCGCCTCCCGTATAATACGTCGAATACGTGAACCATACGGCTTCCTCCCTCGGCTGCTCGACTTTGTCCACACTCAAGTGAAGTCTGACATGCTCTCCCCTGACATCAATGACTCTGCCTTCGATAGAGCCGCCAATCAGCTGGCAATTATCCACGATTTTACAGGTTAATCCCGCTTCGGGCATGAGGATATAGTCATATTTCAGGAAGCCTTTCTTCATGGTTGCGATTGATCGCGTCACTATGAGCGGCTGATTCAGGAACTTGACCTCATCGCCAATATCCAGATACCGGGTTTCCTCCACTTCATAGATCGTCAAACCTCGCCACGCAGGATGCTGGCTTGCCGTAAAATTAATACCTTCCAGCTCGCCGGCCGTTACTCCCCGAGTGATGCCCAAACTAAATCGGGGCTTGTCAGCAGTCGTGTCCGCTACCAAACCCGTTTGCAGGCGGGAAGCCGCCCTTTTCAGAAACTCCCAGTCGGTTTCCTCGTACTGCAGCAGCAATCTCCCCAACTTTTCCCCGTTCGTCCGATCGCTGCAATGAGAGCCGTTGTACCTCACAATCACTTTCCTCACCACATCGGCATACGTCATTTGACTGTTTTGAAAAGAACGGCTTTGAGGGGTTTTATCCAGCAAACACGTATACGATAAACCTTCCACTTGCATCAAGTAACTATCGCTCTCGCATGTTACCGTAATGCGTGTCGCAAGGCCTTTGAAAAGACAACGCACCACCTCCTCGTCCCCGTTCATTTCGTACACGGCCAGTTCCGTTCCGGCTTGTGCGATATACGCATAGTTCTTCTGCTGCTCTTCCGAAATTTGAGCCGTCAAACGGATGCTTCCGTGTGTATTGATCGTTTTCGTTATTTGCAAATCCGACCATTTTGTTATTTGGTAAGGACCTACGATTTTCAAATTGCCGTAAGTCACAGTTTGCTCCAACTGCTTCACCTGACCGCCTCCCTTCCGATGCTTGGCTCAACCGTTCAACTCTATGCGTATCAAATGCACGCCCAGCGGCTCCAACCTCAAGACATACTCAGCGACATCTTCATCAATGACAAAATAAGGTTCCATCACACCGGCAATTTGAAACGCTTTATAACGCCCGATCAGGGACGGGTCCAGAATCAGCTTTTTGACAGTGCCGTTATGATGCCACTGCGTCTCCGGCGCAAGGCAAGGGATCGCTTCAGGCGCCGCAAACCAGTATTTCGTTTGTTTGGATCGCTTCGGGTCCGTTAAAATGACCAATTTATATACAATCCGTTTTTCGCAACAGGCCAGCACTGCTTGGAGGCGATCCGACACCAGCGGGACGGGGCATTCTATATAATCGGGGTATTCATCCGCTCCGCGTATATCAAATTGCAGAACATCCTCCTCCAAGGCGAGGAGGTGCTCACAATAGGTCATTCTTTTCCGGGTAAAAATGGGGGACAAACCGATCGGCTCCGCGTAGTCCGCTATTCGTTTATCCTGAGACAAAAGATAATAGTCCATATGTCAACCCCCGTGAGGTACATTACAAAATCTCGCGGTAGCACAAAGTCTTCGCGCTCTCTTCACTGACGGACTTTCTATAAATCAAGTCCATCCTTCCTTTATGTTCGCCTGCATACACTTCCAGATCGTCTTCGCACGCAATGTGTTGAAATTCCGGCAATTGTACAGCCAGCGGCAGCGCATATTGCGCCAGACGAGTGACATAACGCGTCATTTCAGTTGCTTTTTGCAGCTTGATTAGCTCGATGTCAGTCTCCCAAATTTTGTTCATATAAAGCCGGCTTTTCGCCCGCCATTCTGATTCCATTTGCTCCAGCCGTCCGAAAATCCAGCTGGAATCGTAGACTGCCCGGCAAGGCCGGCAATCAAAAAACCAATCCCGGTCATAGGCATGAATGGGATGCACGTATTTTTTTTCTAATACATAAGTGCGGCGCATGGAGTACGTGATGTACCCGATTTTGCCCTTTTCACCAGCAGATTGTTGCTGATGTATGAGGATGCAGATCTCGCGAAAAGACTGAATGAACGACTCAGCCAACTCATCCTTGCAGGCGTTAAAATAGCGTTCAAGTTCACCAAACTGCTCATCGCAAGCGGGTTGGACGTAAGTGTTATAAAAATGCTGCAACGCTTCTTGTCTGGTCATCCAGTCGCTCCTTCAAAGATAGTCCTAAAAAAGGCTACAAACGGGCCGATAACCTGAATCGTGGCGCGCCTTATGGGGAATATGATGATAGATTCATTAGGAATGGGTAACTTACTAACGCTAAAAGTCTGCTCCCCAATTTTCTTTAGTTGCAATGAAATTTATCTGGTTAGTGAGGCATGGAAGTATTCTTCTATTGAATTTGCTAGTTTCATCCTTGCCCGTCCGCTTAATGGGCAGTGCGTGGTGTGAAGGATGGCTTTATAAAAACAGGTCAATCACGGTGGGTATCTGACCATAATCAACCTGTTCAATGTAACGCCAAAGCGTTATTTAGGATATATAATTCAAGCATTGATGTACATACAAACTATAAATGATTTACTCGTCACTTGGTGAGGTATGTTTGCCAACTATCATCGTAATAGATTTCTGAATTTCATTAAATTATGTATAGATTCTAAGCACTGATTTAAGTTCTCACCTATTCTACCCCATATTTATTTTTAATTTGAACTATATATTTGTTTGCTTCTTCTGCCTTTTCTTTATTTCTATCCATAAAAAAATCACATGCTACTTGTAAATAATCACATAACTCATTATATGAAACAATATCATGCCAATTATCATCTACTCCATAATAAAATAGAACCTTGTTTTCCCCAAAATAACCCTCATCCCCAATTTCAAATTCATCTGAATATACTACACCAATAGTGTCTCTTCTCACTAAATATTCATTCAGAAATCCTTTTAAAATTTCTACAAAATCATACTCAAATACAAACTGTACTAAAACGGTTGAAATATAACTTTTCTCTAAATTATGATACTTAAATAGATTTCTTAACATTTGGCGTTCTTCTGTATAATTACTCAATGTTTAATCACATCCCACTACTAAAATGTAGAACAGGCCAAAAATTTTCTATTTCACCTGTTTCTATATTTCTTATTCCCTCAAATTTTAATCCATTGCTTGCAGTTCCTCGAATCATTTCTTTATTCTGAGCCTCAAGATTTTCAATCTGTCGTCTACTGATTCCATCTGACATTGCCTCTTTCCCAAATTTTATTAGATCTTCATTAGATATAATATTCGGGTCATATATCGTTTTTTTATGAGGAGGTTTATCTTCTTTGGGTATATACTTATACTGACCAGTACCTATCCCTCGATAATCTTTTACTTCAACCTTCATTCTATATTCCAAATCATAAATTCCATTAATGTAAGGATGTGCTAATTTATTCACCTCTTCTAACGAATATTTTCCACTATCTGGAGGCTTCTCAGGTGGGTTCTCCCTATTCGGAGGTATATCAGATTTATTCGCATTTGGGGAAACTTCTTTAGGAACTTCACCCGTCCCCTTGGAGCCCGAACCACCTCCACCCTTTCCATGGCTGATTGAATCGCCTTCGCTTTTCATATAATTCGATATTTTCCCCGTTGCGTCCTGAAAGAGTTCTCTTAACGTTGTTGTTTCAGGTATACTTCCAAACACTCCTGCCTTCTGCGGCGCAAACGGGTTAATAAATTCTGCATCCAAAATCTTATTCATTCCCTGGGTAAGCTTCGCGTAACTTTTACCCAGGGTAGTGCCCTCTTTACTCAGCAATTGTACAAACTGATCGGATTTTACGCTTATACTTGCAACTCTGTCATCTGCATCGACTTCGTGCCACTCAGCACCAACTTTTCAGCTTGCATGGCCCTGGATGCTGCTCCTGCCTCCATGGTGGTAACTGACCATAATCAACCTGTTCGATGCAACGGAATAGCGTTATTTAGGTTGTAAAATTAAAGCATCTTATGTGGGTACAACCGAAATGGAGAAATCTTCATTTGGGTATTACATGGGTTATATGTGTTACTTATTGAATGATAGATTTGTTCGGCACTGGGTAGCCCCCACCGATACTCAATCTTAGCAGTTAAAATATTCAACTAAAAAATCATAGAAGCTTGACCAAGTTTCTTTCAACTCACCTCTCTTTAACAACTCATCTCCACCTTCAAAATTCACCTTGTACACTCTATCTGTATTAGTATCGAGGACAAGCACAGCATTGGCTGACATCTCACTAAGTACGAGATACTGTTTTGGAAATTCATGTTCTTTACGAGAAATCATGGTGTAGGATTCTATTGTATTATTATCTTCAACAATATCTAACAACTCAAAAGGAACAAATTCTTCCCAAAAAGATCCAGTATATTTACTATAAAACTCAAAAAAAGTTTCTGATACATTTACACCCAAACGGTTTATCGCCTCTTGTACTTCGCCTTTATTTTGACGTTCATATGTTTCTTCCGCAAGAATATCTTCAAGCCCGTCAGGAAGATTAGCCAAATTAATTACCTCCTAATTCGTTAATTCCTCTTCGTTTCCAATAATTTATTGAATCTACTTTTTGAAAGGCTTCTCTCGTCGCTTCATCCATAGGGTAAAAAGGATTAAGTTTTCCCTTATACGGATGCAATGGTGCTCTTTTGGCGTTACTAATATTGTGATACCTAGTTGATGCCTCGAATAACGGTCCAATTCCTTTTTGCTGTGAATGATGCAATGTTGCTACACTGCCTGCATCATCTAGTATTGGGGCTAGACCATGTTTTGCGGCGGCTTCTGCATTTGTTAAGCCATGCCCCTTTCTAGCACCTGTTGTTCTGACCATAATCGACCTGTTCAATGTAACGGAATAGCGTTATTTAGGTTACAAAATTCGAGCGTTGAAGTGCGTACAAACGATTTAAAGAAATTTTATACGGGTATTACATGAGTTATATGTGTTATTGCTTGAATGATGGGTTCATTCGGCATTGGGTAACCCCTCATTAAATATAGATTTGAGTCAGTATTGAACAAATTTATCTCAGTTGAGAGGTTACACAGTTTATTTTACGGACCCACTTTCAACTATTGTTTGATTTCTCCAATACTTTATTAATAAGATTTATTAACTTATCTTTTTCAACTTGAAGAAGTTGATCCTTTGTATCGTTAACATCGAAACTTTTTATTTCTGAAACGATTTCATCTGGGATTAGGTAATTTTGCGTTATGAGTATCTCCCCTAAAGTGGTATACACAATCATTTTCTCACTGAGAGTATTCTTGCAATCTCGTCCAAACCGACTTAACACACCATTTGTAATTTTTTCCGCATTCATATCAGCACTTTTAATCCTGAGAAAATATTGATTCACCTCATCTATCAATTCTTCATAGTACCATCTTGCCATACGACAAGTATCTATCGGCATTCTTTTAATATTTTCTAAAACACCGTTGTATTTGGACTGTAAATCGTCATATTGCTCCGTGGTGAGTTTTTGCTCTTGCTTAATTAATAAAAAATCTATTTGATTTAATTTCTTTAATAGATTGTCCCTTGTATTAACCAATACCCTTAATTGTTCGGAAACTATCAGTTGCCCATAAGTAGTGAGTATAATCGCTTTCTCTGTTTCACTACGAGACATTAAGCCATCAAAATCGTACAAAGTTCTTGCGATTGCTTCTACCGTGCTGAGCTTATCTTCATTTTTGTAATCTTCATAACATTCATAGAACTCGGCAATATAATCTTCGTATGATTTCTTCATCATTTATCCTCCAAGTATTAAATCACGGCTCAATTAATTTTCCGTTATTATGAATTATTTCAATTGTAATATCAGGATACTTTTCTTTAAATTTGCTGATAACCAAATTACAACTTCCACATGTATCTTTTTCCGTAAACATAGTAATTGTACCCTTCGCTTCTCTATTATCCCCAAGCTTCTTATCAATATCATTCAAGATTTTATATTCAGTATCCATATCTCTGAGAATAATATCACCTTTACCCTCATCCAAAGCGGCCTTAGTAGCAGGAAATGAAGGGTTTTCTGGGTCTAAAGAAAATTTTTCAGTTCCGGGAATTTTTTTGTTCGGATCACCAATTTTACTATGTGCAAAGAATTCTGACTGATCAAGCCCCTCAATTTCCGCTTTAACATATGCAAAATTCCCTTTATCTTTATATTTATTAGATACCCCTGATCTAGCTTCTACAACTTTGTCAATGAGATACTGTTCAGTTTCAAGATCAATAGGTCTGGCAGGAATCCAGTCATGATAAATTATTTCTCCAGTTTTGGGATCAATTGGTCTTACCTCATCAGCTACATTACCCGTCCCCTTAGAGCCTGAACCACCTCCACCCTTTCCATGGCTGACTGAATCGCCTTCGCTTTTCATATAATTCGATATTTTCCCCGTTGCTTCCTGANTGGGATCAATTGGTCTTACCTCATCAGCTACATTACCCGTCCCCTTAGAGCCTGAACCACCTCCACCCTTTCCATGGCTGACTGAATCGCCTTCGCTTTTCATATAATTCGATATTTTCCCCGTTGCTTCCTGAAAGAGTTCCCTTAGCGTTGTTGTTTCAGGTATACCTCCAAACACTCCTGCCTTCTGCGGCGCAAACGGGTTAATAAATTCTGCATCCAAAATCTTATTCATATCCTGAGCCAGCTTCGTGTAACTTTTACCCAGGGTGGTGCCCTTTTCACTCAGTGATCGTACAAACTGATCGAATCTTGCGCTTATGCTTGCAACCTCTGTCACCTGCACCGACTTCGTGCCACTCAGCACCAACTTTTCAGCTTGCATCGCCCTGGATGCTGCTCCTGCCTCGCCACCGACGAAAAAGG
>NZ_JBZYAO010000067.1:0-19440 GCF_059820445.1 Paenibacillus sp. sgz302190 | reverse complement strand
AAAAAAGATGCACTTTTGCAGGTTTTCTGCGCGTGCCAGCCGGCTAGTGAGGCGACGGCGTGAGCAAATTGTCGTGCGGCGGCTTGTGTACTGGCCAAAAACCCTCAAAAGTGCAGACTTTCAGCAGCGGTTAGTCCGAAGCTGCTGCTCCCCTCTGAGCGTCTAGTTTTGTGAGGATGACGCCCCGGTGTAATTTGCTTGGCGCAGTTTGCCGGATACGGCTGTTGAACATACTGAGAGCAGAAGCTATTCGTGCGACGAAAGGGATTGCGGCTATGAAACGGAATCAGCTGTCAGCGGCGGAAAAACGCCGAATATTTTTGTCTCTCCTTATTATCATTTGTGCGCTCTCCATTATTGGCGGGAAGCTTTTCTGGATACAGGTTGCCGCATCGGAAAGCTATTCGTCCCGGGGCATCAACCTCGTCGAAAACTCGGTTTTGCAAAGGCAGCGCGCTTTAGTTTTGGATAGCGGCCGCGGGCAAATTTATGATCGGCATATGCGGCTGTTTACAGGACAAACGGTCAGGGCGTTGGTCGTGTTTCCGATCCATAGCCAATACTGGGGCACTGAGGGGCAGCTTGCCCAGATCGCCCGTATATTAGGGACGAGCCCGAAGGATTGGCTCGCCTTCGTGAGCGGGTTGAAGGAGCCGCAGGTTTGGCGAGGCCAAGGCCAAGCCGATATAGATCCGCTCGCATTGACGCCGGAGGAGGAAGCGGAGATTACGGCTTTGCAGCTCCCGTACCTGAAAGTCGTAAACATGGAAAGCCGATATCCGGCGGAAATGACGGCCAGGCAGCTGATCGGATTTATCGGGCAAAATCCGGATCTCGTCTCTAGCGTATACGGCGCCGAGCTGGCGAGCGGCAGGATGGGGCTGACGAGCAAAATCGGCGGAGCCGGCCTGGAAAAAAGCTTTGATCGGTGGCTGCGCGGGATCGGCGAAACGTCGATCTCGTATTTCACCGATGCGGGCAAAAGGCCTCTGTCAGGCCTCGATGCCAGAATGATTGCGCCGGATAATCCGTATTACCCGCTCAAACTTGTAACTACGCTGGATATGAGCGTGCAGCAAAAAATCGAAGCGCTGATGGACAAGATGCAAATTCGCGAAGGGGCCGCAGTCGTNTTACCCGCTCAAACTTGTAACTACGCTGGATATGAGCGTGCAGCAAAAAATCGAAGCGCTGATGGACAAGATGCAAATTCGCGAAGGGGCCGCAGTCGTTCAGGATGCCGGCCAAGGCGATGTCGTTGCGATGGCGAGCCGCCCGAACTTTGATCCTGCCCGGGTCGACCCGGGCAGTTCGAACTGGAGCAACCACGCGCTCAAGGCGACGGTGCCGGGCTCGATTTTCAAGACGGTGGTTGCTGCGGCAGCGCTGGATGAAGGCGTCGTAGACCTTCACGAAACTTTCGATTGCGAGGGGGCATTGGGCAAATACGGCTTCACTTGCTGGAGAAAAGAGGGGCACGGCGCTTTAACGTTGGAGGAAGGTTATGCCCAGTCCTGCAACATCGTTTTCGCCAAAGTGATGCAGCGCTTGACTGCGGCGCAAGTGGAGACCTATGCGCGCAAGCTTGGGCTGCTGGCAGACGTCGGCTGGACAGGAAAAGCCGGTACGAAGGAGGACATAAGGCAATTCGATCAGGAGGAAGCCGGTCATCTTTTTGATACGCAGACACCCCGCAGCGATGAGGGCGTGCTGATGCAGACGGCCATTGGTCAAAGGGACGTGCGTATATCGCCGCTGCAAGCCTCCAACATGGTAGTCGCCTTGCTCCACGGGGGCAAAGCTTTGTCGCCAAGGGTGGTGCAGGAAATCCGTTACCGGACGGGCCGCGTCATGGAACAATTTCCTGTGCATGCGCTGCGTCCTGCCGATGGCAGCGTATCCGCGAAGACAAGCCGCAGGCTGCTGGACTGGATGCGGGATGTCGTCACGGATGGAACAGGACAAGGGCTGCAGGGGGCGGTATGGAACCTTGCAGGCAAGTCAGGGACCGCGCAAGTCATACATGACAAACAGGAAAAAATCAATCAATGGTTTATCGGCTACGGTCCTGTCGAAGCTCCGCGGTATGCGGTCTCGGTAGTTATCGAGAATGCGGATGCACGGGAAAGCAGCAAAGCGATTCCGCTTTTTAAGGGGATTATGAACATATTGGCCGAAGCTTCAAAGGGCGGGCAATGAAATCATAAAGCATGTTCCTTTTCCGGGCTGGCTTTTCACTTCGATGGTTCCTCCCAAGTTTTTGACGATGCGGAAGGAGACCATCATGCCAAGGCCGGTGCCTTTGTGTTTGGTCGAATAAAACGGGGTTCCAAGCTGCTCGATTTGCTCGGCCGTCATGCCGATTCCGCTATCCCTGATTTCCAAAATAATTTTGGAGCCGCGCTTATAGCCGCTAATTTGCAGCGTTCCGCCGTTCGGCATTGCTTCGATTCCGTTTTTGGTCAAATTAACGAGACATTGAATCATTTTTTCATAGTTGGCTATGATCCAAAGAGGCGATTCCATATCAAAGGAAATTTGTACCCCTCTCAGCGAGGCATAAGGATTGATCAAATTCCCCAGCTTTTGCGTGAGTGTGGAAGCGTCGAGCCTCTCCGTTTTTTCCGCCTGGGGTTTGGCAAACGAGAGGTAATCGCTAATAATGCTTTGCGCGCGGTCGATCTCTTCGATAACCATCGAAGTATATATCCGCTTTTTTTCTTCGGTAACCTGGGATTGGCTGAGAATTTGCATGAAGCCGCGCGCCACGGTCATCGGATTGCGGATTTCATGTGCTACGGAGGCGGCGAGCTCGCTAAGTACATGAAGTTTCTCGGAGCGTTGAAGCTCGCTTCGCATGGACATATTTTCGCGGATTCTTTCAATAAGATAAGTCAGCATCAACATCGTGACCATATGAATGAGACAGAATAAGCCGCCATACATCCAAAAGCGCAAATCGATCTTTTCATCCATCTGAATCCGGTAAACGAGGTTTATGCAAAAAGCGGCCAAAGCGCTGACGAATGCAAGCAAACTGGGGAACATCACCTTGGTCGTGCGCTGTTTCCAATTGCTGAGCGAGATAAAGGCAAGTATGAAAGGGACCAAAAGTGCGATGAGGGAAACGATCAAAACCAGTTCCGGCCCTCCGATGTAATATCGATAGGCGATGATCACTGCGGATACGATCAAGCCGGCGCCGATGCCGCTGTACAAGAATGCGGCGAGCACGGGAATAACGCGAAGGTCGTATTCGCTGCCGTTGTAGGCGAAGAGCGGATGAGACATGCAAAACACCGCGGCAAGAGAGCAGATGATAGCGATGCTCAACTGGCTGCAGCGGCGGCTTTTAATGGGCCTGGACCGGTCAAGCCATAATATGTAATAGATCAAGATGGGTACCGTTAGAACCAGTACATTAAGCAGCAAGTCATCCATGACTTTCAATTGTTTTCGCCCACTTATCGGAATTTGGTTATATTTGTATTATTTCGACAGGAAAATAGAAATTCCTACCTGTTTGAGTCTGAGATTTTGATGATTTTTGACAATATCTTCTGCAATCCGGGACGGTTCATTGCGATACGGAGGCAGATCCATTACAATTTGAAATGGGTTTGAATACGAAGGTCGGGAGAATCGGGATTATGTCTATACAATTGCTGCCCCCCGGTACGATCGTTTGGGATCGTTCGGATGAAACGGGCTTTCACGATATACTGTACTCGTTTGCTCTGGAGGAGTTGATGTGCAGGGCGATTGGCCAGGGGGCCGCGCCTGTGATCCATATTTGGCGCCATCCGCGGGCTTTTGTGATGGGGCTTCGCGACAGCCGGCTTCCTTTGGCCGCCGATGCGCAGCGATGGCTGCAGGGCCAGGGCTACAGCACGGCGGTCCGCAATTCCGGCGGTGCGGCCGTTCCGCTTGACCTGGGCGTCGTTAATGTGTCGCTGCTTCTTCCCAAAGCGGCGGGCGATATGGAGCACCGCAAAGATTTTGAAACGATGGTGGCCTTGATCCGGCAAGCGATGAGCGGTTTAACCGGACAGATCGATCAGGGAGAAGTTGTCGGCTCGTTTTGCCCGGGCGAATTCGATCTGAGTGTCGGCGGGCGCAAATTTTGCGGAATTGCCCAGCGCCGCCAGCAGCGGGCTATCTCGGTGCAAGCTTTTGTCATCGTGGAAGGAAACGGCGAGAGCAAGGCCCGCATGGCGCGCGAGTTTTATGACAAAGCGGCGGGAACGGCTTTGCAGGGGGATTATCCGGCAGTCGCACCCGGGAGCATGGCAAGCCTTGCGGAATGTTTGAACGCTCCGCTGACCTCCGGCCAATTTACGGAGACGCTCATAGCGGAACTCGGCAAAACGGGAATCCGGCCGGCCGCCGCAGAACAAATCGTCGGAGCGCCGACTGGAGAGCAAATTGCGGATATGATCGATTTGCTGAAATCGCGGTATGCGATAAAAAGCGGATAATCAGTAGATAGAAGGTGGCTATCCCAAAAAGTAATGCAGCGCATCAGGCAGCTCCAACTGCCAAAACCCCCATAAATGCTTGCCGGGCTTCTCTATATAGTGGAGCGCGGTTTTTTTTCGCTCTAGGACCTCTCTGGTCAGCCGGTTTTCCAGAACGAAATCGAACGTACCGCGCTCTGTCGTCACTTGGGTTTCGTCCAGACCGATCAGCATGTACAGCTCCAGCCAGGATAAATCCTCTTCCCTCGAAAGACGCTCCCTGGTTAAGCCGAAAAATGCGCCGGACAAGGATATAACGCGGCAAAAAAGGCTAGGATAATCTAAGGCAAGGTGCAGAGAAACCGTTCCTCCCAGCGAGTCGCCGGCAACGATGCGTTCGGTGCGGTCTTGGCGGGCCGGATAGAGCCCTTCGATGTAAGGAATCAGTTCCTCAGCAAAAAAACGGGTGTAAGCGGAATGACGCTCCCCTTCAGGGGCGTATTCGCTTGTGCGAACGGCTGTATCGACGTCCACTCCGACAACGATGGCCGGCTCCATTCCGTCATCCAGAATGCAGCGGTTCAGAGTCGTCGCGATGCGGCCGAAATTAAAAAATTGCTCGCCGTCCTGGCAATAAATGACCGGATAGGACAGCAGGTCGTTATAGCCGGGCGGCAGGAAAATGCGGAGGGATCGCCGTTCGCCCAAATAAGCGGATGTAATTTCGTCTTTGACAATCGTTCTTTTGTAGTAGCGGGAGTCTTCCATTGTATCATGCGCCCCTTTTTTAAAATGATGTCAGCCGTTACCGGCGTGTTATTGAGTGCCAGCAATGTGTGGCGGTTTTTTTGCAAAAATTGGGTATTTTTCGGAGAGGTGTATTATAGCAGTTATTAATAAATTGTTAACTGTATTATATATTTTGATGAACTGTACTATTCAATTAGGTTAAAAAATGTCGTATTCCTTAAGGAAACTGGTGTACAATTCACAAAAACAGGTTTATAATAATACTATAACAGAAACGAAGCTAGCAGGCATTAAAATCATATATGAGGTGAAATGGTATGAGTAAGCCACTTGTCAGCCAAGCGAATTATGAAGTGACCACAGAGAAAGTTCAGCCTTTGCAGGTCCTTGCTCCGGACGGTACTGTTGTCAATCCTGACAAAATGCCGAATTTGAGCGACGATCAATTGAAAGAATTAATGAGAAGAATGGTATTCACCCGCGTATGGGATGAAAGAGCCGTTAATCTGGGCCGTCAAGGCCGTCTTGGTTTCTACGCGCCGGTATCTGGACAGGAAGCGTCCATGATCGGCAGCGAGTTTGCTTTGAACAAGGACGATTTCATTTGCCCGGGCTACCGCGATATGCCGCAAATCGTATGGCACGGACTGCCGATGTATCAAGCTTTCTTGTATTCCCGCGGTCACCAGCATGGCGGTCAGATTCCGCAGGATGTGCACGTGCTTATGCCGCAAATCATTATCGGCGCGCAAATTTTGCATGCTACCGGCGTTGCGATGGCGTTCAAAAAGCGCAATCAGCCTCGTGTAGCGATTACTTACACAGGCGACGGGGGCAGCTCTGAAGGCGATTTCTATGAAGGAATGAACTTTGCGGGAGCATTTAAGCTGCCTGTCATTTACTTCGTGCAAAATAACGGCTATGCGATCACGACTCCGTATGCCAAGCAAACAGGCGCGCTTTCCGTAGCGCACAAAGCGCTTGCCGCGGGAATCAAGGGCGTTCAAGTGGACGGCATGGACGTTCTGGCTGTCGTTCAAGCAGTGACCGAGGCTGCCGAGAGAGGCCGTCGGGGCGAAGGCGCAACTTTGATCGAAGCATTAACGTACCGTTTCCGTCCGCATTCGATGGCGGATGATACGACCAAATACCGCACCAAAGACGAAGAAAGCGAATGGGAACCTAAAGATCCTCTTGCGCGCATGCGCCTGTTCCTGACACAAAAAGGACTGTGGAGCGAAGAGGAAGAGAACCGCGTGAAGGAAGAAGCGAAGGCTACTGTCGCCGAGCATATCAAAAAAGCCGAGGAAACCGAAAAAATGACGATTCCTGGCTTGATCGATTCGATGTTCGAAACTACACCGCAGCATCTGGAAGAGCAAAAGCAAGCGTACAAATAAATGGTTTCGCGGCTGTCGGCCGCGAGAACGAAAGCAATGCTAACGAGGCCAGTTTTTTGGCGAAAAACTCTTAGGAGGCACGGACTGTCATGGCACAAATGACGATGATTCAAGCGATAAAAGACGCGATGCGCGTTGAATTGGAAAGAGATCCCAACGTAGTTTTGTTCGGGGAAGACGTTGGTCATGTCGGCGGCGTATTTCGCGCGACGGAAGGTTTACAAAAAGAGTTCGGCGAAGAGCGCGTATTCGATACGCCTCTGGCTGAATCCGCGATCGGCGGACTTGCCGTAGGTCTTGGCATCCAGGGCTTCCGCCCGATTGCCGAAATTCAATTTGTCGGCTTCATTTATGAAGCGCTCGACCAAATTTGCGTACAGGCTGCCCGTATGCGCTACCGCTCCGGCGGCCGCTACAACGCTCCGATCGTGTTCCGCACGCCTTTTGGCGGCGGGGTTAAAGCGGCTGAGCTGCATACCGACCCGCTGGAAGGGCTGCTGGTGCAAACTCCGGGGATCAAAGTCATTGTCCCTTCCAACCCTTACGATGCGAAAGGGCTGCTCATTTCAGCGATTCGCGATAATGACCCTGTTTTCTTCATGGAACATTTGAATTTATACCGTTCTTTCCGTGCAGAAGTGCCGGAAGGCGAATATACCGTGGAAATCGGCAAAGCGAATGTCGTTCGCGAAGGTTCCGATGTCACGATCATTACTTACGGCGCTATGGTGCACACTTCCCTCAAAGCGGCCGAGGAAATCGAAAAAACGAAGGGCGTCAAAGTCGAAGTCATCGACCTGCGCACACTGCTGCCGCTTGATATCGACACGATCGTCGCTTCCATCAAGAAAACGAACAGAGCGATTATCGTACAGGAAGCGCAAAAAACTTCCGGCGTAGCGGCGGAAGTGATCGCGCAAATCAACGAGAAGGCGATCCTCCATCTGGAAGCTCCCGTGCTTCGCGTGGCGCCGCCGGATACGATTTATCCTTTTGCGCAAATCGAAGACGCTTGGCTGCCTAATCCTGCGAGCGTCATTGCCGGAATCAATCAAGTCCTCGAATTTTAATTATACAGTCGAAAGTAATGGGAGGTAGTGTACGTGGCACTTTTTGAATACAAGTTCCCTGAGCTTGGCGAGGGCATACATGAAGGCGAGATCGTCAAGCTGCTCGTCAAAGCGGGCGACGCCGTAACGGATGAAACGATTTTGATGGAAGTTCAAAACGATAAAGCGGTCGTGGAAGTACCTTGTCCTGTCGACGGAAAAGTCGTCGACGTGAAAGTGAAAGACGGCCAAATCTGCACGGTCGGCGAGCTCGTGATGACGATCGAGGTCGCGGGCGAACTGCCTGCGGCATCGATCCACGGCCACGACGCGCCTGCGGCCGCGGCGCCTGCTCCTGCTGCCCCTGCGGCGGCAGCACCGGCCCCTGCAGCAGCACCAGCGGCTGCTGCTGCAGCTCCGGCAGCGCCTGCTGCAAGCAGCGCCGGCCGCGAAGTGCTTGCGACGCCTAGCGTGCGCAAGCTGGCAAGAGAGCGGGGCGTCAACCTCGCAGAGGTGACGCCGACAGGCAAGCACGGCCGCGTTACGCGCGAGGACGTGCTCGGTTTCACAGCCGGAGGCGGCGCAGCCGCGGCTCCGGCAGCAGTGCAGGCCGCTGCGGAGGCGGCCGGCGTGGCGGCGCCTGCGGCAGCAGCGCAGGCGGCCGTGAGCGGCGATCGCGTCGAAGAACGGATTCCGTTCAAAGGAATCCGCAAAGTGATCGCGAACGCGATGGTCAAGTCCGTGTACACGGCTCCGCACGTGACGCTGATGGACGAGATCGACGTGTCGGCCCTCGTCGCTCTGCGCGAGCGGACGAAGCCTCTCGCCGAGAAAAAAGGCGTGAAGCTGACTTACCTGCCGTTCATCGTCAAAGCGTTGGTAGCGGCTTGCCGCCAATTCCCGGTCATGAATGCGATGATCGACGAAGAGAAGCAAGAGATCGTGTACAAAAAGTACTACAACATCGGCATCGCGACCGATACGGACAACGGCCTGCTCGTTCCGGTCATTCATGACGCAGACCGCAAAAACGTATGGTCGATCGCATCCGCCATCAAGGATCTTGCCGTTCGCGGACGCGAAGGCAAACTGGCTCCTAACGAAATGAAGGGCGGAACGATTTCCATTACGAACATCGGCTCCGTAGGCGGCATGTTCTTTACGCCGGTCATCAACTTCCCTGAAGTTGCGATTTTGGGTGCAGGACGCATCACGGAAAAACCTGTCGTGAAAAACGGACAAATCGTAGCAGCTCAAGTTATGGCGCTTTCCCTCAGCTTTGACCACCGCATCGTGGACGGAGCGACGGCGCAAAGCTTCCTGAACTATATCAAGCAGCTTCTGGCCGATCCAGAGCTTCTTGTCCTGGAGGTGTAACATATGGTAGTAGGAGACGCTTCTTTAGATATTGACGTATTGGTTATCGGTGCGGGTCCAGGCGGCTATGTGGCCGCCATCCGCGCCGCGCAGCTCGGCAAAAGCGTATTGATCGTAGATAAATCGGAATGGGGCGGCGTATGTCTGAACCGCGGCTGTATCCCTTCCAAAGCTTTGATCTCCGCTGCGCATCAATACGAGCATGCCCTTCATGCCGACAGCATGGGCATCTCGGTTGAAAATGTGAAAGTGGATTTCACCAAAGTGCAGGAATGGAAAAACGGCATCGTCAAAAAGCAAACAGGCGGCGTAAGCGCACTGCTCAAAGGCAACAAAATCCAGATGTTCCAGGGCGAAGTCATGTTCATCAACGAGCATGAAGCGCGTGTATTCAATGAGCAGGAAGCTCCGCGCTACCGCTTCCAGCACTGCATCATCGCGACGGGCTCCCGTCCGATCGAGTTGAAAGCATTCCCGTTCGGCGGCAGAATCATCTCCTCGACAGAGGCGCTTAACCTGCCGGAAATTCCGAAAAGCATGATCGTCATCGGCGGCGGCTACATCGGCATCGAGCTGGGCCAAACGTACGCGAAGTTCGGTACAAAAGTAACTGTTCTGGAAGGCTCTGACAGCGTGCTGCCGGGCTTTGAAAAAGAAATGTCCAAACTGGTTGCCCGCAACCTGGACAAAGTAGGCGTTGAGGTGCATACTGAAGCGTTGGCGCAAAGCTGCACCAAAACGGACAACGACGTGACGGTTACGTTCACTGTCAAAGGCGAGGAAAAGCAAGTTACGGCCGATTACGTGCTTGTAACGGTTGGCCGCCGTCCGAACACGGACGGCGAGCTCGGCCTGGATCTGATCAACCTGAAGCTGACAGAACGCGGTTTGGTCGAGATCGACAATCAATGCCGCACGAGCATTCCGCATATTTTCGCGATCGGCGATATCGTTCCGGGTCCGGCTTTGGCGCACAAAGCTTCCTACGAAGCAAAAGTGGCGGCTGAAGTGATTGCCGGTCATCCGAGCGTAATCGACTATAAGGCGATCCCGGCGGTCGTATTCTCCGATCCGGAAATTGCCAGCGTCGGTTTGAACGAAACCGAAGCGAAAGCGCAAGGCTACAATGTAGCGATCGGCAAGTTCCCTTACGCAGCCAACGGCCGCGCGAACTCGCTGAACGCAGGCCAAGGTTTCGTGAAACTGGTCGGCGACAAAGATACGGGCATCCTGCTGGGCGGGCAAGTTGTCGGTCCGGAAGCATCCAACCTGATCGGCGAGCTTGGCTTGGCGATTGAAATGGGAGCCACCCTGGAAGACATCGCATTGACCATCCATGCGCATCCGACATTGACGGAAATGGTGATGGATGCAGCGGAAGGCGCTTTGGGCCATCCGATTCATCAGCTTAAATAATAAATTAGAAAAAGTCCCGAAAGATTGGCCGTGGAGCCGATCCTTCGGGACTTTTTTAGCGTTTGAGTTCGATGCAGCGCGGCAACGCATGGAACGGTATTCCGGTTGGCGAACCGGCTTCCCCACCCACGCTGCTGCTCACTTTCGAAACGGGGCGAGGCTGTCGCACAAGTAGTTTGCGGCTGCTTCGGTAAATTAATCCAGAGTAGAATAAACCCATCAACCTAGCAATCACTAGCAACCTGCATAAACCTACCAATCCAGCAATCACTAGCAACGTCCAAAAAACCTGCAAAAGTACATCTTTTTGTGTGTTGATAGGCTTGTTTCAGGAAATTCCTGCAAATCTGCAGTTTTTTTGGCTATTAAGCAGGGTTCAGCCAATCAAGAGCGGAAATTCCTGCACAATCGCAGGCTTTTCGCCAAAACGAGCATATTCAGCCGAAAAAGCCTGCACTTTTGCAGGGTATGCGAGCTGCCAAGCCGTTTCCCGAATGGCCGAGCAGGTTTTGCGAGCCGCAAAGCCGTTCCACGAACGGCCGAGCAAGTTTTGCGTGGCGCCAAGCCGTTCCACGAACGGCCGAGCAGGGTATGCGAGCCGCCAAGCCGTTTCCCGAACGGTCGTACAGGGTATGCGAGCCGCAAAGCCGTTCCACGAACGGCCGAGCAAGTTTTGCGTGGCGCCAAGCCGTTCCACGAACGGCCGAGCAGGGTATGCGAGCCGCCAAGCCGTTTCCCGAACGGTCGTACAGGGTATGCGAGCCGCAAAGCCGTTCCACGAACGGCCGAGCAAGTTTTGCGTGGCGCCAAGCCGTTTCCCGAACGGCCGAGCAGGTTTTGCGAGCTGCCAAGCCGTTTCCCGAACGGCCGAGCAGGGTATGCGAGCCGCTAAGCCGTTTCCCGAACGGTCGTGCAGGCTATGCGTACCGCTAAACCATCCCACGGCCACGCCGGCTGTTCGGCCTTACTCTTTTAGTGACGGATTTTTAACGCCCCGCGACAGCTTGTCGATTGTTTTTTCAACGCGGCTGCAGCGCGTTTCTTCGCGTTTGGCGTCGGTGATCCAGCGGACGTATTCTTTGCGGTTCGTGTACGACAGCGTTTCGTAGAACGCGAAGGCTTCGGGGTTGGCGGCAAATGCCGCAGCCAGATCGTCCGGCACGACGACGGTTTTGTCGGCGGCTGCCGCGGCTTTGTCGGCGTCCGCCGAGCGGTCTGTTGTGCGCTGGCTTCTCGGCGCTTTTACCTGGCTTGCGTGCCGAAAACGCATGGCTGACCAAGTGTCGTCCAGGGAGATGAGGGAGACGCCTTCGTACTGAAGGTCGTAAACCGGCTGCCACCCGGAATCCCGGTTAATGTCGTTTTTTATTTTTCCCGTACCTTTCGGGTAGCACATCCACAGCAAACCGTCCGGGGCGACGGCCTGGATCGCGATGGGCGCCAGGCTTTGCACTTCAGCGGCGCTATGGAGAAATACTTGCACAAAATCGTAAGCGTGATCGGCTTCTTTTTGCTCGGTCGCCTGCACATCCTCAGGCAGAGGGCCTAGCGATGCGATATAACCTTCAGGCGCATTCAAAATCAAAGCCCGCTTGCAGCTTGCCAAGCGGAGTTTTTTGACCAATTCGTTGCTCATGTGAGGGCTCACTCTTTTCTTTAGTTAGCAATCTTACCCACTATTCTAGAAGCAAGGAAGCCGCTTTGTCAAAATGCCGGCGCGAAATATGGCGAAAAGCGGTCAACCGTGTCTTTTTTGAAAATCGGTCATAAAATCGGCGAGCGCTCTGCACGCTTCCTCGGGTACTGCGTTATAAGCGGATGCGCGCAAACCGCCAACGCTGCGGTGTCCTGCCAGGCCTTCGAAGCCGTTCAGCTCGGACTCCCGGACGAACTTGCGTTCCAGCGCTTCGTCTTTCATTCGCCAAGTGATATTCATATGGGACCGGTCGGCCGGATCGATGATGCCTTTGTAAAATCCGCCGCTGGCGTCAATTACGCTGTAGAGCAGGCCGGCTTTGGCCGCGTTTTGCTTTTCGAGCTGTTCCAGGCCTCCCTGCCGGAAAAACCATTTTAACACAAGGTTCATCATGTAGATGGCATGCACCGGCGGCGTATTGTAAAGCGACCTGTCTTTGGCAAAAGTTCCGTAGCGGAGAATCGCCGGAATCCGCTTCGACGCCTGCTCCAGCAAATCTTCGCGGATGATGACGGCCGTTACGCCGGCAGGCCCGAGATTTTTTTGCGCGCCCGCGTAGATCAGGGAAAAACGCTGAAAGTCCAGCTTCCGGCTGAGAATGTCGCTGGTCATATCGCCGATCAGCGGGACCGCCCCGACCGACGGTATTTCAGCATAGCGCGATCCTTCGATGGTGTTGTTCGTCGTGATATGGACGTAAGCCGACGAAGGGGCCAAGTCGCTTGCCGCCAGCTTTGGAATGTGGCGCCATTCCTGCTCGCGCGAGCTTGCCGCAACATGGACCGGGCCTACTTGGGCGGCTTCTTTGCAAGCTTTTTCCGCAAAGCTGCCGGTGAGCGCGTAGCTGGCCGTTGTTCCCTCTTGCAGGAAGTTAAGCGGAATTAATGCAAACTGGGTGCTTGCGCCGCCGCCCATAAAGAGCGTGTGATACTTGCCGTCGTCGAGCCCCAAAGCTTGCAGCAGGAGCTGCTGCGTTTCGTCGTTCAACTGCTCCACTTCTTTGCTGCGGTGCGACATTTCCAGTAGTGAAATTCCTTTGCCTTGGTAGTCGACGAATTGTTCTTTCGCTTGTTCCAGCACTTCGAGCGGCAGCGCAGCCGGACCCGGGTTAAAATTGTACAATCTTTCAGCCATCTCATGATTCCTCCCGTATATCGAATAAAAAACAAAAAGCGCCCTCATCCGATTGGGACGAGGAGCGCTTGCTCGCGGTGCCACCCAAATTGAGGAACTTCGTTCCTCCTCTTGGTTCCGCGGTAACGGGCGGGTCCGGTTAACTTAGAATCGACGCAGCGTCTATCTTGGCGAAAACGCCTCCGAGTTGGATTCTCATCACAGGCATGATCCGGTTATGAA
Organism: Paenibacillus sp. sgz302190; assembly: GCF_059820445.1. Lineage (NCBI taxonomy): Bacteria > Bacillati > Bacillota > Bacilli > Caryophanales > Paenibacillaceae > Paenibacillus > Paenibacillus sp. sgz302190. Next base: position 5,939 of record NZ_JBZYAO010000067.1, on the reverse strand, counting down.
TGTTGTTAAGAAGTATATCCCAAGTAGGGGCATATGGCAATACCGGGAAATTATTTTTTTGAAAAGCGCTGCCGGTAGGTGCGCGGGGTAATGCCTTCGTATCTCGAAAAGCAGGATGTGAAATAAGCGGCATGGTTGAATCCGACTTCTTCCGCAATGTAGGCGACGGGTAGATCGGTTTGCAGCAAAAGCAGCTTTGCCTGTTCAACGCGGTAATGCAATAAATAGTCCATGGGTGAACAGCCGAACTCCTTTTGCATGCAGCGGGCGATATAGACCGGATGAAAATTAATCGCTTCGCCAAGCTCCTGAGCGGTAATTCCTTCGCGGTAATGGAGCCGCAAATAAGTGGCGGCCTGATGGGCAACCGCCGCTGCCGGTTTGGCGGTCGTTGAATTCAGGGAGGCGCTGAGCTGCTCCATTATTTCCTGGAAAATAATTTGCTGCTTCCAGCGCACCCAGCTTTGGTGGGAGTTCTTTTCCAACCCGATCAACTGATTCAAACTTTCGTACATTTTGGAGGGCTGGAGCAGCTTCGTGAACTGTGGAACTTGAATTTGAAAAGTTTGCAGCATGAAATTGTTTTCTGCGTGGCCGGTTGAAGAACTTTGGCTGTTCTCCTCGACTGCTTGCCACGAGCCCGTAGTTTGGAAGTGCAGCCAGTACGTTCCGGTTGGGCTGCGGTTGCCTTCAGTCGGATAATGATGAAGGTCGGGCCGGAGAATGAGGGCGTAGTCTTCCGCAACCTCGTAATGGCGGTCTTCCTCGCCGACATAAAGGCAGCCCTTGTCCACTACAAGCAGGTCAAATTCGCCGAGCTTGTAGCGTTCGGGATGTTTTCTGCCTATTTGAGCTACGCTGTAGCCGCCCGAAATGTAATGCGGAAGCGGCGGAGCGGTAAATTGCAGGATGGACACAAGGCAGACCTCCCAGGAAATACAGCTGATCCGAAAAGTTGGAATCTTGATAGTATAGGTTGAAAAACTGATACTTGATGCCTAGTATACCATCTATAATGTGAATAAACGAGCTGTAATTAAACGCGCGTTTAAAGCGTTTACATTGAAGTGGCAGTCGGGCAGCTCCGGTACATACGGCAATCGATACTTTTCGTTTTTGGATGAAAATTATGTAAAGAAAAGAGGCCGGTTCATGATGAAATACCGTAAATTGGGAAGAAGCGGACTGAAAGTTAGCGAAATCAGTCTGGGAAGCTGGCTGACCTACGGGAATTCCGTCGCCGAGGAAACGGTAGCGAAGCTGACTCGCAGGGCGTTCGAGCTGGGCGTTAACTTTTTGGATACGGCGAATGTGTATGCGCAGGGCGAAGCGGAAATATTGCTCGGAAAAGCTTTGAAAGCTTATTCGCGCGATTCTTATGTGCTTGCGACGAAAGCTTTTTGGCCGATGGGAGCGGGCCCGAACGACAGGGGACTCTCGCGCAAACACGTTTTCGAGCAAATTCATGCCAGTCTGCGGCGTTTGCAGACCGATTATGTTGATATTTTTTACTGCCACCGCTACGATCCGGAGACGCCTGTCGATGAAACGCTGCGCACGATTGATGATATGGTCCGCCAGGGAAAAGTGCTGTACGTCGGCGTAAGCGAATGGACGGCGGCGCAAATTCAGGAGGGTTTGCGGACCGCCGACAAATACTTGCTTGACCGGGTCGTCGTGAACCAGCCGCAGTACAACATGTTTCACCGCGGCATTGAAGCCGAGGTGCTGCCGGTCAGCGAGAAGAACGGCATCTCGCAGGTCGTATTTTCGCCTTTGGCGCAAGGTGTACTAACAGGCAAATACCGTAAAGGCGGGAAGCTTCCCGAAGGAAGCCGAGCGAGCGATCCGACAGCGAATTCGTCGATCGGCAAATTTCTGAGCGAAAGCCACCTGGACAAGGTGGAGCAACTGGCAGGCGTCGCGGACGAACTCGGCCTATCGATGTCGACGCTGGCGCTGGCTTGGGTGCTTCGACAACCGGGCGTCGCCAGCGCGCTCGTAGGCGCGACGCGGGTCGAGCAGCTGGAAGACAACGTGAAAGCGTCCGGCGTCACGCTCCCGGCCGAAATTATCCGAAAAATAGATGAAATTCTCGCTTGATTTTGGATGAATAGCTCCTTGTGAGCAAAGCGGTGGTTCACGGAAGCCGCCGTCTTGCTCACGAGGAGTTTTTTTCGTTGTACAAAGCTGGAAATCGTTATAAAATGAACTCGTTACAGCTGTCAGCGGTTTTTTTTATCAATTTGGGTTACCGATAACACAAGGCTGAAAGGAGCATGTTTGTGAACCTGAAAAATAGGAGATTGTGGTACAGGCAGCCTGCGAACGAATGGACGGAGGCGCTTCCGATTGGAAACGGACGGCTGGGCGCGATGGTATTCGGCGGGACGCACGAGGAGCTGTTCCAGCTGAATGAAGACACGCTGTGGTCCGGATATCCGCAGGACAAGCTCAATTATAAGGCGCTCGGCCATTTGGAAGAAGCCAGGGAAGCTCTGCGGGCCGGCGCATATGCGAGTGCGCAGGATATCGTCGAGACGCATATGCTCGGCCAGGACAGTGAAGCGTATCAGCCGCTTGGAGATCTGCGGATCCGCACGGGCAGCGGGGGGGCAATCAGCGGCTACGAACGCGAGCTGGATCTGGAGACGGCGATTGCGCGGGTCAGCTACGAGCAGGACGGCGTGCGGTTCACGCGGGAAGCGTTTATTTCCGCTGCGGATCAGGTGCTGGTCGTCAGAGTGCAGGCCGATCCACCCGGACGGTTGAATGTGACGGCATCCATAGACAGTCCGCATCCGTTCTCCACCGCTGCGGAAGCCGGCGCGCTGCAGGTGAAAGGAGCGGCTCCTTCCCGGATCTGGCCTGAAATTACATACGACGGCAAGGGCATGCTGTTCGAAATCGGCTTGCAAGCTGTGGCGGAAGGCGGTTCGCAAGCTGTGAACGAGCGATCCGAGCATACGTTGACGGACGCAGATGCCGTCACTTATTTATTGACTGCGGCAACGAGCTTTAACGGTTACGACCGGGATCCTGTCCAGGCAGGCAAAGACGCTGCGGCTATTTGCCATAGCATTTTGGCGGCTGCCGGCGCGTATTCGTACGAGGAGTTGAAACAGCGGCATATCGCCGATTATAGCGGGTTGTTTCATCGGGTGGAGTTGGACCTGGGAAGTTCCGGCGCGGCGGAGCTGCCGACGGACGAACGGCTTAAACTGGTGCAAGCGGGAGCCGACGATCCCGGCCTTGAAGCGCTTTTGTTCCAGTATGGGCGTTACTTGCTGATCGCCAGTTCCAGGGCGGGAACGCAGCCGGCTAATTTGCAGGGCATATGGAACAAGGACATCCGCCCGCCGTGGCGCAGCAACTACACGGTTAACATTAATACGCAGATGAACTACTGGCCTGCCGAAATAACGAATTTAAGCGAATGCCATGAGCCGCTTTTCCGGTTTGTACAGGAATTAAGCGAGAGCGGCCGGAAGACGGCCGACGTTCAATTCGGCTGCCGGGGGTGGACGGCTTGTCACAATATCGATCTTTGGCGTCACACTTCGCCGGTATCCGGTTCGGCAAGCTGGGCGTTCTGGCCGATGAGCGGCGCATGGCTGAGCAGGCACCTTTGGGAGCATTATTTGTTTACCGGGGATTTGTCGTTTTTGGAGCGGGAAGCGTACCGGCCTATGAAGGAAGCGGCGTTGTTCTGCCTTGATTGGCTGATCGAGGATGGGAGCGGATACCTCTTCACTTCGCCGTCGACGACGCCCGAGAACATGTTTCTCGCGGAGGATGGAACCAAATGCAGCGTCAGCGTTGCGACTACGATGGATATGGCGATAATGCGCGAGCTGTTTGCACAGGTCGTGCAAGCCGCCGAACTATTGGGCGTGGATGCGGATTTCCGTGCGCAATTAGAGAGCGCCGCTTCCCGCCTGCTGCCTTACAAGATCGGTCCTGCCGGCGAATTGCAGGAGTGGTCGGCCGATTTTGCCGAAGAATCTCCCGGGCACCGGCACATTTCGCATTTATACGGATTTTATCCGGGGAGCGAAATCGATCTGCTGGATACGCCCGCGCTGGCTCAGGCGGTCCGCCGCTCTCTCGAGCGCAGACTGCTTAACGGGGGCGGGCATACGGGCTGGAGCTGCGCCTGGATCATCAACGTCTGGGCGCGCCTGGGCGATGCTGAGCAGGCTCACCGCTACGTGAAGACGATGCTGGCGAAATCGACGTACCCGAATTTGTTCGACGCGCATCCGCCATTTCAAATCGACGGCAATTTCGGAGGTACTGCAGGCATAGCGGAAATGCTGCTGCAAAGCCATAACGGCGAAATCCGGCTGCTGCCGGCGCTTCCGTGCGGATGGGCAACCGGTTCGGTCAAAGGCTTGCGCGCCAGAGGCGGCTATGAAATCGACATCGCCTGGAAGGACGGCCGCCTGACCCAAAGTGTGATCAAAGCGGACCGCGATGCGATTTGCAAGCTTCGATCTCCCGAGAAGCTGCGAATTAGCAAGCTGAACGGTGCGGAAGATATCGGGGAGCGGACGGAGCAACCCGGAATCACGACATTTCAGGCACGCAAAGGCGAAGTATACGTCATTCAGGCATAAGCTGCGAAAAGAAACTCAGCCCAGCAAGTGCAGCATCAGCGCTTTTTGAACGTGACGTCTGTTGTCCGCCTGCTGGAAAATGATCGATTTCTCCGATTCGATAAGCGCCTCCTCAATCTCATAACCGGGATGAATCGGCATGTCGTGCATGATGTAGGGCGAGTTGGAACCGAGATTGCTGCGGTTGATTTGATAGGGCAGCATTACTGCAATGCGGCGCTGTTTTTCCTCTTGATAGCCGGGGTGATGGAAAAACTCCATATCGATCCAGGTATCCGCGTAAACAAAATCGGATTGTGAGACGGCTTCCTTGAGATCGTCCATATGAAAAATAAACCCGCTGGCACGCGCTTCCTGCATAAGCTGTTCGTCCCAGGAAGCTTCATTGATGATCGGCGTCACCAGGATCAGCCGTACGCCCAGCTTCATACACCCGGCAATTAACGAGTTGGCGACGTTATTATGGATGCCGGCATAGGTTAGAGTAGCGCCCTCAAAAGATCCGATAGTCTCATAAATCGTCATCAAATCGGCCAACGCTTGGCAAGGGTGATATTTGTCGCAGCATCCGTTAATTACAGGGACGGCTGAAGCCTCGGCAAGCTGCAGCAGGTCTTCGTGCTTCTTGAGCCGAGCCATAATCAGGTCGCAATTGCGCGATACATATTTTGCTTCATACCGAATGGGAGAAAGGCTGAAATTGCTTTTCTCCCATTCCATTTGAATCGGATTTCCACCCAACTGTTGAATCCCTGCATGAAATGAGAGATAAGTTCGGGTTGAAGTTTTTTGAAACAACATAAGCAGTCCTTTGTTGGCGCAAGCGGATGCGTATTTATCAGGGTGAGCTTTCAGATCCAGCCCGGCTTCGACGATAGCGCGGATTTCTGACGCTGATAATTCTTTTAGAGACAATAAATGCTTCATGAGTTCTCCTACATATATATTGAATATTTATTCATAATCATGAATATAAATTCATGATAATAAGTAGGGTAACAACTGTCAATCGTATTTTTGCCAAAAAAAACTACGACAGCATAATTAACTAACTTATAAGTGAATTCCATTTTTGCTCTAAGTCGTTGAGGTAGCCTGCGCTATTGCGATTAAATTTTTTGCGTAATATAACGCTGGTTAAACGCTGATCCCACAATGTTTTTCGAGGTTTATAGCGAGTAAAGCAAACTGAGCGCAGTCGTGAAATGACATGTTCCTGGCGCAGTGCATCATTCACTAATACGATCATTTCACCATTGCGTACGATGTAACTGTTCCAATTACGAAGTCCCGTAATACGACGGTGACTAGCCTTCGTCC
>NZ_JBZYAO010000066.1:0-21112 GCF_059820445.1 Paenibacillus sp. sgz302190 | reverse complement strand
TAAAGCATAGACACACCGCGCTTTCCATGGAATACTCACAAGAATATTATACCATATTAACGCGGTGAATTGGTGGATTCATAAGACTTTCTCAACAGCCTGACTTTTGCAGGTTTTCACCTTGCCAAGCCGCCTTGCGCCCACCACTTCAGCGCTACAACTCATGCAGGAGAGGGATGGATTGGGGAAGAGCAGCTGTGCCTCCGTTGTTCCTCTAACCCATCACTTGAGCAACAATCTGATGTTTACAGAAAAGTTACAATCACCACTCCGGCTGTCGCCTACGTTACACTTGGCAGGTTTTCTACGTCTTATAGCGAAGCGCCCCTCAACAATGTACGTTTTCTCAACAGCCTGACATCTGCGGGTATTTTTCTTGCCAGGCGCTCATCCGGGTTTAAAAAGATGTACATGTGCAGGTTTTCTGTGTGCGATGTGGTTGACCACCGTCGCGTGACGCTGCACCGTACGTCAGGAGATGCGCGCGGTTGCCAGTGATGCTTTAGCGGACAAGTTTTGCGGCAGCGCGAAATTCATTTGTCACTGCTGCCGGTCAGCAGTTTGTCTTTGTTTTTATACACGAAATATATCGCCAAGCACACCCCTGCGATCAAGGCAATCGATATCCAGTGACGTGCGATCCAGCTCCAAAATGTATCCATCCGCTGCCTCCCCGAAACCTAATCCAAATCCAAACCCGAATCCCGACCTGAGCCCAAATCCATATCCGAAACGAACCCAAATCCTGACCAAGGCCTGAATCCATATACGAACACCAGTCAGAATTAACCTATGCATAGTGTGAGCAGAACGAAGCGTTTTCATGCAGATGGGTATGGATAATTTCGGCCATTCAAGGGTATCGCCAGCAGAATGACGGAAAACCCACGCTGAGACATTATCTGGAATTTTGTATTGCCCCTAGTTAACGTTATCTAAAATTGTGTTTAGAAACCCCTTGATCATCAAGGGATTGTACAGCGAAGACATGTAAACAACGTATTCGCCTTGACAATGAGCCTCGCTGCATCGGATTCTAAACACGTGTGCCGATGCAACAGTAAAGATAATTAGCGAAAATATAAGCTAATCTCTTATTTTCGCGTCCTTGTATTTGATTACCGGAGAGGGGTGGTTATAACTTATCTTGTTTGATAGTTATTTTTGGGTTCCGTTTGATTGAAATATTTAATGGTCCCATACAGGAGATAGGTGTGCCATTTTGATCGGTGAGACCTTGTTTGGTATTGTTTAACGGTACGGGTGGAGTGGCCGCGGAGCTCTTCACTAACAAAAATAATAAAGGCGCTTCAGAAGGTAGACCCCTCTGTGAGCGCCGCGGAATTCTGGTGAGTATTTGTCGTACTATTGTATGACGGACTGGCCATTTTTTGCTATTTGAGCCTAGCTGGGGTTGTGCCAAAATTTTGACCGTTTTATACGCTAGGCATTAAAGGACATTCGGCTTAGAGTAGGAAAAGTCCGCTGTTCATGAGTCTAAACGTCCCTTAGCGAATATTTTGGTTAAAATGTTGGCGGTCGCCCTAGCTGCTTCGTCGCTTCAGCTGAAGCTAATCTAGCGACGAATGTGGGACAAACGAATTATGCCTATCTACTTCCCAGAAGCCAAAAAAATAACTAGCGTGGGCCAAGATGTATTGTACGGGCGGGATGGCTTTTGTTTTTTTATCCCGGTGCTGGCGGAACGCTTATCGAGCCGTCTGAGTGCCGAATAACATTTTCGGTGCAGTATGTGGTTCCGTTAGTCGGAGAATCTGGAATAGCATCCTTAATGCACACAGGTTTTTGGTTTGAAATAGCAACGACGCCTGATTTAATGTGCTCCCCATCATCTGAAGAGGCTACGGTTGTAATGCAATTGAATAGAACAGTACCAATTATCAGCATCATACTTGATAAAAAAACCAGTCTCGTTGTACTCAGCATGAACTCTCCCTCCTCTCTTGAAAGTGACGCTTCTCTTAATTAACGATAACCTAAATGTTTCTATATTTCAAATTCTACCCATAGAATCCCATAAATATTTATATTTATATTTGTATTAGATTACACCAATAATTACATTAATATTTTTTAATTATCCAGTTAGCTCAGTTAGATCAGGAGGAAGCTTGCCATCAGCATTTGTTCAAGATGAAATGGCCTGACGGATATCGCTGCCCGAAATGCCAGCACCGGAAGGTTTACGAAATTAAGACTCGTAATTTACCTCTTTACGAGTGTACGGGTTGCCAACACCAAACAACCGTGATCGCCGGAACGATTTTCGAAAAGACAAGAATGGATTTGGTCAAATGGTTTTGGGCCGTATACTTGATCGCCCAAGACAAACGTGGCGTCTCGGCTACTTACTTATCCGACGAACTCGGCATTGTCTATCAGACTGCCTGGACGATTCAGCTCAAAGTTCGTAAGGCGAGCCTATACTCTTGCTGGCATCGTAGAACTCGACGAAGCTTTTTTCGGAGCGCCCACGGAAGGCGGTAAACGCGGGTGCGGCACCGAACAAACTACCGTGCTTGTAGCTTTATCCTAGACAAGAAGGGCTGCCCCAAATACCTAAAGATGCAGGTCATTCCTGACATCAAAGGAACGACGCTCACTGACTTTGCAACTACGTACATTGAAGCCGGATCAACAATTCCCAGCGATAGATATCGTTCTTACCAAGCTTTGGCCAAAAATGGCTTCCACCATGAAGCCAGAAAGTACGAACTGAAAGAAAATCCAGATCATCTAAAGTGGCTCCACACGATCATCTCAAATACGAAAGCTTTTATTGGTGGTACCTACCACGGCTTAGATCCTAAGCACCTTCAAGCGTATCTGGATGAGTTTTGTTATCGATTCAACCGTCGCGAGGTCAAGAGCGAGTTATTCAACAGACTAGTTCATTGTTGCCTTTCGTCTACGACGATTGCCTATCCTGAGCTAGTTGGATAATCAAAATATTTTTTTATCCAAAAAAAGGATTTTAATTGCCTGGTGTAGAATGAAATATATGTAAAAAATACAAGTAATTGAAAAGGAGAGAATCGAAGGTATGAAAAAAATGTTCGCTATGGTTTCGGCAATCGCTCTGGCTTCTACTGTTTTTGCTGGAGTATCAAGTGCTGCTGAAATTAACAATGACTCTGCAACCGAAAAGGCAATTACGATTTCAACGGTAGAAAAATCGGAAAAAGCAGCTTTAAAGGCTGCGAATGATTATTTCCAAAATATCGTAAATCAAAGCGTTGCAGGTACTGCAGACGGCATCCCTCTGAAAAGCTTTAAGATTGTATCGAAGGACGCTTCGGATGTAGACAATGTCAAGTTATCGGTTGAATTGACATATGAGGAGTTCGGTACACTTCCTGTTACACCGTACAGCGTGATTAATAATAACGGAACTTATAAAGTAAAAGAAGAATCCATTACCTATAATTTGGTTCCGGGTTCCGATCAATACGGGACTGTAGAGGTAGGCAAAGCTCAGGTTGACAAGACTGCTGGTAGTAGCGCGAATAAACAAGCTTCTACGGTATTTTCAAGTTCTATTCCCGGCTCATACTATCTCAATGATGCACCTGGATACGGTCTGTTTACGTACTTCTCTGGGCAGTCCTTTGCAACTACTCAAAGTAATGTTTCCATTATGGGATGGCAAGTAATTTCGCCATCTTCCCCAAGCAAAACTAACTTGAAGGTGAAGTATGGCATTGCTGCTAAATTATCTGGTCAAACTTCCTTTGTACAATTGGGTATTAGTGAAAGTTTTGATGGAGAGTATCCTAGCAGTGGCACTTGGCTAACAGCAAAACTCTCTAACATTCCTTGGGGTGTTAATCGTTGCATATTTGTACAAACTGGTGGATCGGCCACCGCGTATCTTTCGGGAAATGCATATGAGTAAGAAATAAAAGTAAGTAAGGGATCGCCTCTTCTTCACTCCTCAATTTTGAGGATTCAAGAAAGGAGTGATCCTTTTTTATTTGTTGTTCGTTTGCCATTTGCAATGTTAGAAACCTTATCAGAACGGAAACAGCGAATACATCCGAGTGTATGTTGAAATTGGTAGCAAGGACAACAATCCTTAGAGTATAAAAAAACGCCAAGCCTGGCGTATCCGAAGGCTTAGCGTATATTTTTTAGCGTTAAAATGTTGGCGGGGAGACCCCTATTAAGTAATTGTCAAGAAAAATGCCGAAGTTCCTTAGCGTAAGGGATTCGGCATTTTTTATGGTAAATAATATCTTAGCGTGGGTTTTACGTCATTCTGCTGGCGGGACCCCATTCAGGGAACGAAAGGTTTAGATCGCCCCGATTCGCTATAATTCAAGCAGCTTGCGGGTCAGGCCCTTTGCCGTTTTCGTCCGCTGCCTCATCGGCCTAATGAAATCGCGAATAAAGTAAGTTATGATAGAGGAAAATCAGGATTGAGCATAAGGGGGTTGGGCGATGCTGCCTTCTTTTTTTATAGCGCACGGGGAGCCGGGCTTGGCTAACGAGCAAAACGCGTATACCGATTTTTTGCAAAAGCTGGCTGGACGCCTGCCGCGGCCCGAGGCGATTGTCGTGTTCAGCGCCCATTGGGAAAGCGGCGTGCAGCGGATCGGTGCGGCGGCCCGGCCGGAGACGATGCACGATTTTACCGGATTTCCGCAGGAGCTGTATCAAATCCGCTATCCTGCCGCGGGGAGCCTGCCGCTCAGCCTGGAAATACAGAGCCTGTTCGAGAACGAGGGCATCGCTTGCGGGCTGGACGACCGAAGGGATCTGGATCACGGGGTCTGGTCGCCGCTCCGCATCATGTACCCGGATGCGTCGATTCCGGTCGTGGCGCTGTCGGTGAACCCGAATCTCGCGCCGGAGGAACATTACCGGATCGGCCGGGCCATATCGGGGCTCAGGGAGCGGCAGGTGCTGATCCTGGGAAGCGGCGGCACGGTGCACAATTTGCGCAGGTTGGATCGAAAAAACAACTCCCCGCAGCGATGGGCGCTGGAGTTCGACGAATGGCTGGCTGAACAGTTGGAGACGTGGAATCTGGAAGCGCTGTTCGACTATGCGCAGCGAGCTCCTTGGGCCCGCGAGGCGGTGCCGACGGAGGAGCATCTGGCGCCTCTGCTGCTGGCGTTAGGCGCGGCGGAACCTGCACGCAGGGCGAAGCTGCTGCACCAAAGCTTGCAGATGGACACGCTGAGCCTGAGCTGCTGGATGTTCGGGGCGGAGGAACGGCGATGAACCGGACCGATCGGATGCTGGCCATCGTCCTTGAGCTGCAGCGTCGTGGAACAGTGCGCGCCGAAGATTTGGCGGCGCTGTTCGAAACGAGCGTAAGAACGATTTATCGCGATATGCAGGCTCTCAGCGAAGCCGGGGTGCCTGTCGTCGGGGCGACCGGACAAGGTTATTCGCTGATGGAGGGCTATTTTCTGCCTCCGCTTACTTTCAGCAGCGATGAAGCGGCGGTTATGCTGCTGGGCAGCGATTTGGTGATGAACCACCTGGACATGCAGTACCGCCGGCACGCCGAGTCGTCGAAGGGCAAGATGGAGGAGGTGCTGCCTGCCCGCGTTCGCGAAGAAGTGGAGCTGCTGCGCTCCCGGATGCGCTTCCTCCCGATAAGGCCGCTGCACAAAGATGCGGCCCTAAGCGAAATCATGCATGGGCTGAGGCAAGCGATTGCCGGCTGCCACCGCGTCAGCTTCCGCTATTACAAAAAAGCGCCCGGAGCCGCGGAACGGGTCAGAAGCGACCGCGAGGCCGATCCGTACGGGCTCGTCTTCAATGCGACCGCATGGGTGCTTGTCGCTTACTGTCATCTCCGGCAGGAGATACGCCATTTTCGGCTCGACCGGATGCGGGACTTGAAAGTTTTGGACGAGGCGTTTGCGCTGCCGGCCGATTTCAATCTGCGGGAATATACGATGGCGGATGACCGCAGTCTGAGTGTGAAGGTGCTGTTCCCGTCAACGCTGTTCGAAAGGCTGAAAGAGAGCCGCTGCTTCTACTCCGAGCACATGGAACAGACGGCGGAGGGGATTTTGGTTACGCTGCGGGCCAGACAGGAGGAGGACGTGCTGGAGTGGATTCTTGGCTGGGGCCACCTCGCCCGGGTGCTGGAGCCGGCGTCTTTGGCGTACCGGGTACGGGATGAGGCTCTCAAAATGGTTGCGGTCTATGAGGAAGCGGCGGAAGGGCCATAGCGGGAAGCCGCGTAAGTCTTGGATGTCCGCGTCTGCGAGGCTCTCAGGCGGGAATATGCCCCGTGAGTCTGGCGGGGCGTGGTTTATCGGACAGATTCCAATGTGGTTGACCTCCGTCATGCGACGCCGCACTGCGTGCCGGGCCTTTTTCGTTACTGACATAACGGTGTCAGTAACGATCTGCTATATTAGAAGAAACTTGATTCTAAAGGAGCAGATACTTATGATGAACACTCAACAAATTGTGGCAAGCTTGGAGCAAACGATCGGCGATTACATCCGGGATCTGGACGGGTACCGCGAGGAGGATTTTTTGGCTAACCCCAGTGAAACGAACTGGTCGCTCGGTCAAATGTATGTGCATCTGCTGGGGGCCGCCTTTTACATGCAGCTAAGAAATGTCGAGCTTTGCAAAAGCGAGGACGCGCAAACCTCCGAGGGGAAAACAGATGTCGGCCAAATGATATTCGAGCAGGGAAGTATGCCGAACGTCGATATTAAGGTGCCGCCGTCAGCGCAATATACGCCCGCCAATCCGCAAAGCAAAGCGGAAGTCCGCGAGCAGCTGCTGCGGCTGGTCGATGAGCTGAAGCGGGTCGAACTGACGCTGCAAGCCGTTCCGCAGGACCGCAAAGTAGCGCATCCGCGCTTCGGGTATTTGAACGCGGCGGAATGGTTCGCGCTAATCGAAATGCATTTCCGCCATCATCTGCGGCAAAAAGCCAAAATAGAAAAAAACCTGGGGCTGCAAGCCTCCTAGAAGGAGCGCACGCATCTGTCCGATAGAGCTATCCCAGTCGATCCGAACCGGAGCGGCCACCCGAATGACAAGGGTGCCGTTTCCGGTTTTTTTACCACATAAGAATGTTTAAGTTCTTTACAGCGCTAAAGCGTGAAGAACAGCATTCTTATTGGCGAACAAACCTACCTCTAAACGCGGCCCTCACATCTTCGAAAGACCTCGATAGGGGTTTTATCTCAGTAGATAAGAAAGTATATGTTTTATACTTTTGCTTCGCATCTACCTTGATAAACGCGCTCGTCCTAGAAGGACGACGGGGTCGTTTATCCTTGTTCCAAAAAGCGGTGCTTGTATTCCGGCTTGGGCAGCATGCACTGCTCGCTTTGGCCGAACCAGCGGTACCGGTTGCGCGCAATCCAGTTATAGACGGCGTTCCGCACTGCCGGAGGCACGGCAATCGCCGCATAGGCAAGCGGCCACGCTCCGCGGAGCCCGCGGGCGATGCGCAGCGCGGCTGCAGATTGCGTGTAGGCGCGGTCTTTTTCAATCAGCACGATCGAGCTGATCCTATCCGCCGGCAGCCCATGCTCCTGCAAAAGCCGCTGACCGGCGGGAGATTGCAGGGACGCAAAACGAAACTTGCCCCTCGGGTCGTTGCGCAGGATGAACTGTACGGCTCCGCTGCACAGATTGCATACCCCGTCAAACAAAATAACGGACGCCGGGCCGGTATCGCCTGTTCGGGTAACCATGAAGGAAGCCTCCTTGAACGCGAATGGTGAAGGTGAATAAGCTGTAACAAAACTATAGCATATCCGGCTTTCGCACGGAACGAAAAGCTTGGCGGGAACGCCGTGCAGACGGGCATTGTCCCCTCTGAATCTCCAATCGCGAAAAAGGGTTCTTCCACACGCGCCGCGAACTAGTAATTCATGTAAAAAATAGTATGGAAGTCTTCTAAATGTCCTCTTGCCAGAATAAGAATAGCTAAGAGTCTGTTCGATGAACCCGGTAGAAGGCAAACGTATGCAAAACGCGCAAAGTACCTCCGTCGGACAAACTTCCGAAGAACGAGTAGGAGAGGTGCAGCCCTATGAAACTATTAAAATTACGCCCACCCCGCATTCGCGTCTGGCTGATCCTCGGATGTGCGGCTATCGCCTTATCCGGCTGCGGCGGCGCGTCGTCCGGTTCCCCGGCGACCGGCGTCAAGCCTGCGGAAACAACCGCGGTCTCCGCGTCGTCCGAGCCTGCTTCCGCAGCTGTGGAATCGTCGCCGGCCCCGTTCAGGTTCCCGCTGACCGGCTTGCCGAGCGAAGCTGAAGTGAAGAGCAGACCCTTCATGGTCATGGTCGAAAATTCGCCGCAAGCAAGGCCGCAGACCGGACTGGATCAGGCGGATATCGTGTATGAAATATTGGCGGAAGGCGAGATCACGAGATTCGTTTCGGTTTTCCAGAGCCACGAAGCGAAAACGATCGGCCCTGTGCGCAGCATCCGCCCTTATTTTGTGGAAATCGGAGATATGCTTGACGCCGTTATCGTCCATGCAGGCTGGAGCCAGGACGCGATGAACATACTCGCGGGGCGCAAGATGGCGCATCTTGACGAGGTTTACGGCGACGGCGCCTTTTATTGGCGCGATTCCGAACGCAAAGCTCCGCACAATTTGTATACCTCCACGGATAAAATGAAGGAAGGCTCCGAGGCGCGCAGCTTTCGCAAGGAATGGAACGGCCCGCTGCTCGCTTTTGCCAGGGACGGTCAAAGCAGGCTTACGGGTCCGGCCGTCTCGCGCATTCGGATTCCCTATATTTCGGGATACGTCGTTTCTTACGAATACAGCGCCTCTGAGGGCGTATACAAGCGAAGCATGGACGGCAAGCCGCATCTGGACAAAGAAACCGGCAAGCAGTTGCAAACGACGAACCTGCTCGTGCTGGAAAGCAAACACCGCATAGTGGATAAAGAAGGGCGGCGCGAAGTCGATGTGTTCGGTCCCGGCAAAGGCATCATTCTCCAGCAAGGCAAATCCCAGGAGATCGTTTGGGAACGCAAAAACGGCATGATCCGCGCATTTGCGGACGGGAAGGAAGTGCCGCTGCTGCCGGGCAACACATGGATTCAATTCGTGCCCGAAGGCTCGGCGCTCCAAACGGAGTAGGCGCTGCAAAGGCGAAAGCCGCCCTGCCGGCAGCATGCATGCCAAGCGGGGCGGCTTATCGTATTGGCCGAAGAGGGCCGTTTTATCTGCGGGTGCGTCCGGAACCGCCGGATTTTCTGCGGCTGGAGCCGGATTTCTTGCGGCGCTTGCGCTTGCGTGACCGGCCAGAATCGGAATCGGTAGATTTGGCAGCCTTGCCGATCGAATTAAAAAGCACTTTTAACATCGGCGCCATTTGTTGAAAGCTGTTTACGAATTTTTGGACTTTGCCCATCGTGCCGATGATGCCTTCAATTCCGCCCATGCGTTCTACTAAGCCTTGGATTTGCTTGAAATTAATGCCGCTGAGCGGATTGCCGGAACCTCCGCCTCCGCCGAACAAGCCTCCGCCTCCGCCCCCGCCGCCAAACAAACCTCCGCCGCCTCCGCCTCCGCCTCCGCCAAATAACCCCCCGCCCCCGCCTCCGCCTTGAAACGGGCCTGGAAGATTGCCGCCAGGTGGGAAACCGCCAAACGGAGCGCCTCCGCCAGGGCCGGGATAAGGTCCCCCGAAGCCATCGCCGATT
This sequence comes from Paenibacillus sp. sgz302190, assembly GCF_059820445.1. NCBI lineage: Bacteria > Bacillati > Bacillota > Bacilli > Caryophanales > Paenibacillaceae > Paenibacillus > Paenibacillus sp. sgz302190. The sequence goes on along the minus strand of NZ_JBZYAO010000066.1, from coordinate 11,428 downwards.
TGGGGTGGGGCAAAGCTTCTGGTATACGCCTCGGGGCCATTTCCATTCATTGGTCTTTGTGTGTTCACAGTGGATTCACGATCCTTTTTATCAAGTTTTTCTAATACAGGATATGTCACTTGCCTACCGTTGGTATGGACGAATGTCACGGGTATTGTGATTTGTAACAATTTAGCCCATTAACGCATAGAAATTTTAACGTTTTGCAAACCTAAAGGAAGGAATTATGGGAGGAGTGTCGAAACATACAACAGAGCTTGCTAAACTCATAAGCTACGACGACGTTCTTCCGGGAGTTGATAACATGCAGTTGAAAAAACTAAATGATAAGGCGATCGACCAGCTTTTTGAAGCGATTCTTACGCTCAAAGATATAGAGGAGTGCTACGTTTTTTTTGATGATTTGTGTACCGTGAACGAAATTCAATCGCTGTCCCAGCGCCTTGAAGTGGCACGCATGCTGCGCAAAGGCTGTACGTATAACCAGATCGAAGCGGAGACAGGTGCGAGTACGGCGACCATATCCCGTGTAAAACGCTGTCTGAACTACGGGAATGACGGCTACGTAATGACGCTGGACCGGCTGGACCGTTAAAAGCTAACCGCTAACAGGCGGCGTCCGTCCCGGGCCCGAATGAACAAATAACAAACCGTCCTGCTTTGCCTAGCGCCGAGCAGGGCTTTTTCACAGATAGGTCGCCTAATAATTGGAAATAACCGAAAAGTCCCATTTTTGATGTGGGACTATTTTCATGCTCAATTGACATGGGGGGACCATTTCGATAGCATAAGAATAATGGTAGTGTCCGGAACGGTGGGAAGAGTGCGATGAACAAATACGGTGTGCTTGTAATCAGCCATGGTTCCCGGGACGAGGATTGGGTCAGACTTGTAGATGACGCGGTGTCGGGGGTCTCGCTGCCCGGCGGTATTCCGGTCTATGCCTCGTATTTGGAACTGGTCGAAGGGCGTCTGATTCAGGACGGTATTTACAGTCTGGAAGCCGCAGGCGTCACGGATATTATAGTCGTTCCCTTGTTCGTGTCCTCAGGGAGCACACATATTGATGAGATCAGCTATGCGCTGGGCGTCATTCCGGAGCCGATCCTTGCGACCGATATGGAGCTTTTCGATATAAAAGCCAGAATCCGTCTCGCATCGCCGATCGACGATGATCCGGTGATTGCCGATATTGTTTACGACAAAATCGCCGGGCTCAGCGTCAATCCCGAACAGGAAATCGTGCTGCTGGTAGGCCACGGCAGTGTGGAAAAAAATTTTCATCTCAAATGGCGCCAAGGGCTGGAAAAGCTGGCCGGGCGGCTGAAGACGATCGGCGGCTTCGATGAAGCGGATGTGGCGATGCTTCTGCCCGATCAGGTGAAGCGCAAAATGACGCGGTGGGCCCAAAGGAAGCCCGGCCATACGGTTATCGTGGCCCCACTGTTTTTGAGCGAAGGATATTTTACGCGGAATGTGATTCCTTCCCGAATGGAAGGGTTCGAATACAGATACAACGGACGGGCGCTCCTGCCCAGTCCCCTTATTTCCAGATGGATTGAGAAGCAAGCCGCTTCTCAAATAACAATTGCGAACGGGTGATGAGTGCGTAATGGTTAAAAGGGCAAGACTGATCTATAATCCGACTTCCGGACGCGAGGAAATGCGAAAACGGCTGCCGGAAATCCTTCAGCGGTTGGAGCGCGGAGGGCTTGAAACCTCGACGCACGCGACGATCGGCGAAGGCGATGCGACACTAGCGGCCGCCGAGGCGGTAGCCCGCGGCTTCGACGTCATCATCGCGGCGGGCGGGGACGGCACGCTGTGCGAGGTCGTAAGCGGAATGGCCGAGAAAAACCATCGGCCCGCCCTCGGCATTTTGCCGCTCGGGACGACAAACGATTTTGCCAGAGCGCTGAATATCCCCAAAAACTGGGAGCAAGCGTGCGATCTGATCGTCAGGCAGTACACGCGGGACATTGACGTAGGCAAGATCAACAACCGCTATTTTATCAACATCGCAGGGGGAGGCTCCCTGACGGAACTGACTTACGAAGTGCCCAGCAAGCTGAAAACGATGATCGGCCAGCTCGCTTATTATATGAAAGGGCTCGAAAAGCTGCCCAGACTGCGGCCTATCGAGCTGTTTGTCAAAACAGCCGAAACCGAGCTGCACGAAGAAGCGATGATGTTCCTTGTCGCTAACAGCAACTCTGTCGGCGGCTTTGAAAAGCTGTCGCCCGACGCCAGCCTGAACGACGGCCTGTTCGATGTCATCATTTTGCGCAAATGCAATCTCGCCGAATTCATCCGCGTCGTGACGCTGGCGCTGCGGGGCGAACATTTGAGCGATCCAAACGTGATCTATTTTCAGACGAGCCATATCGAAATCAATTCGCCGGACTACGTCCAGCTTAACCTGGACGGAGAGTTCGGCGGCACGCTGCCGTGCGTCATGACCAATCTGAAAAGCCACCTGCAAATCATCGTCGATGAGTCCGGCCAGTCGATCTACAAAAAGACGCTGCTCAACACGCTGACCGCGCCGTTTCAGTTGAAAGGAATCGGTCAAGCCGACGAGGACGTTGAGCATGGCGATGTGAGAGACTAGGGGGCGGCCGCCGTGCAGCGCCGCAACGTCGCGGGGAGAGGTGCGCGCTTGCCTGGCGGCATGTAAGTACCGTGTGCCGACGATGTACGCGGCGTTCCGCCGGATTCCCGGCACGGGGCAAAATTCATAGACACCGCAATCCGCACATTCCGCCCATGGTGAGCATGGCGCAGGTCTGGAGCGGGCGGTGACGGGTATAAAAGCGAGGGTATTATGACTGTTAAAAAAAATACCGGTAAACATAAAAATCGCGGCGGAACGGCTGCTGCAGGCCGCGGGCCGGGTGCAGGCAAACGCGCCGCGGCGACGGATCTGCCCGTGCAAAAAGGGCAGCAATACGAGGCTGAGATCATTGGGATCAGCCATGACGGGGAAGGGGTAGGCCGTGTGAACGGCTTTACCCTTTTTGTCGGCGGCGCGCTTCCGGGTGAGCGGGCGCTGGTGCGGGTCGAGCACCTGAAGAAGCAGTACGGTTACGCCTCGCTGCTGCAGGTGCTGGAAGAAAGTCCGGATCGGGTCCGGCCGGACTGCGGCATTTACGACCAGTGCGGCGGCTGCCAGTTGCAGCACTTGAGCTACGAGGCGCAGCTGCGCGTCAAGCGCCGGCAGGTTGTGGACAACCTGCAGCGCATCGGCAAGCTGCAGGTGTTGGGCGAACCGCCGATTGGCGAAGCCGCGGGTTCGGAGCGGGCGGACGAGGCGGCGGGTCTGGAGCAAGCGATCGGCGAAGCTCCGGCACCGGAGCGGGTAGGCGAGGCCGCCGATTCCGGTGTGGTCGCGGGCTCGGGCTCTGGCGTTTCCGCGGCGAGCCGGCGTGCGGAGCAGGGCGTTATCGTCCATCCGACGATCGGCATGAAAAACCCCTGGCGCTACCGGAACAAAGCGCAGGTTCCTTTTGGCGAAGAGCAAGGCGGCTTGATCGGCGGTTTTTACGCGCAGGGCAGCCACCGCATTATCGATATGGATACATGCTTGATCCAGCATGAGGCAAACGACGAAGTCGTTGCCCGCGTGAAGGAAATCGGGACGCGTCTCGGAATCAGCGCCTATCGGGAAGAACTGCATGCCGGACTGCTCCGCCACGTCGTCGTTAAAGTCGGCTACCGTACGGGCGACATCATGGTCGTGTTGGTGACCAATGGTTTTGAAATTCCTCGTGCGGACGAGTGGGTAGCCGGCATCCGGGCAACCGTGCCCGGCGTTGCAAGTATTTGTCATAACGTCAATATGAAGCGGACGAACGTTATTTTTGGGGATGAAACCCGCGTCCTGTGGGGCAGCGAGGTCATCTACGACTACATCGGCGACGTGAAATTTGCCATTTCCGCACGATCGTTCTTTCAAGTCAACCCCGTACAAACGGAAGTGCTGTACGGGAAAGCTTTGGAATACGCCGCATTGACCGGCGGCGAGACAGTCGTCGATGCCTATTGCGGCATCGGCACGATCTCCCTGTTCCTGGCGCAGCGCGCGGGACAGGTGTACGGCGTCGAGATCGTCGAAGAGGCGATCTCCGATGCACGTAAGAATGCCGCGTTAAACGGCATGTCGAACGTGCACTTCCAGGCAGGACCGGCCGAGGTCGTCCTGCCCGAATGGACACGTCAGGGTGTCCGCCCTGACGTGATCGTCGTCGACCCGCCGCGCAAAGGCTGCGACCCCGCGCTGCTCGCGACGATCCTCGAGCTGCGTCCGCGGCGCGTCGTCTACGTGTCGTGCAGCGCATCGACACTAGCCCGCGACCTGCGCGTGCTCGAGGACGGCGGCTACACCGTCGCGGAAGTCCAGCCGGTGGATATGTTTCCGCATACGGTTCATGTGGAGAGTGTTTGTTCCTTGATTTATAAGGGGTTTGAGTGAGTGAATTGATTAACCCCCGTAATAAACTCGTGATATAACAAATAAACCTGTGACAAAAATCGAATAAAGCCGTGATAAAATTGGGGAAGGGATGAATAGAGAACTGGGAAAAACCAGATCCATCAAGCCGTTCCTCTGTTTTTCTACCAAGACATTATTCAGGTTATAATAAAGTCGTGATAGAAATAGTCGGGTCAAAAATCGGGGGGAATCACTGTTTTGTAGCATGAGCTTATTTATGAGGGAAACGGTGGAATGAGGGTTTGAGGGCTGTAAAATAGCAAGAGTTTATTAATTATGAACAGAAGGACAATTAAATCGGAGATGTATTGGCGTACAAAGTAAAGAGAGGCGGCTATTGATAGTCATCCATTGTTGTACTCCCACCCAGTGCCTAGCGAAACGTTCTTTGCATTTGCGCCAAAGTTAAGGGGTGTCATATCCGCCAGAAAATTCTACAAATATCCTTTGTACGCACAAGAAGCCCCTACCGTATCGGCGGGGCGAGAGTAGGGAGCGTGTGCTTCTATTATTAACATGAAGATGCTTAATATACCTAGTTCTCTATCAAATTAAAATGTTTTAGAATTGGTGGAACTGTCGGGTGAGCAGGACATTGCCGTTTCTGACGCCGAGAAAATGCAAACGCCAGTAACCAAAAAAGCAATGAAGGCTTTCGCGCCTTTGAAGGAATATATGGAGCGGCAGACGATATTGTTAAAACGAGTATAGAGTTATTTTGCGCCGGACAACTTTGAGTTTGTCCAGCTGATCTTATTGAGAGCTAAACTTTCAACCCTTAGGACTTAACTTCTAAAAACGATATATATGGATATGTGCTAAGAAGATGTATCTTTTTTCTTAATCTTATTTATTTCAAGGAATTCTTGAAGTTTCGTTGGGAAAATTTCATCTCCAAAACGAGAGGTTTCTTTTAGTTTTTTCCAAATACCAACACTGCTTTTGTCATTGGAATCATAACCTATAACAGACTCTAGTTTTGGAATGTTAAAATGTATTTTCTCAAAGGATGCTTCCGAAATCAATCTCCAATTCGTTGTTATCATAGAACGTTTGGTTTTATCGTTCAATGCTTCACCTTTGGAATTAAAAGCTTTAATATTGTCTAAGCCTTCGTTATAGAGAGGGCTTTTTTGTAACTCGTCGGTTGATGTAAAGGTGAGTTGTGAGACAAAATCTTGTTCAAAGTCAAAATCATTGATTACGAAATCTAAACAGCCCAAAACCCTTTCTTGATATGGTTTTATCTTCGCTCAAGAAAGTTAGTACCGAAAGTTCCGGTAGAAATTTTGGTAAAAATAGATAATTATTGACAAAAAAATGAAGTGAGTATACCATATTATATGGGTACCCAATATATAAAATAATGGAAATAATGGAGGGATGTTCATGAAGAAAAAAAGTAAATTTGCTATCGGAACTTTAGCATTTTCCATGTTGTTTGCAACATCTGCGTTTGCCGCAACAGCTACATTTAAAGGTAGCCTTCCTGCAAATCAAGGTGATACTGAGATAAGTACTGTAGCAAGAGCTAACGCTTCGGATGTGCTTAATCTTTTTTATATTAAAATATCAAAATTAGACACTGGATACTCAGCTGTTAGAGCGTGGACAGAGGGAAGTTGGGGAGGTAACTACTCCAGTCCATATAATGAAGCATCTTTAGGTCAAAATTGGATTAATTACACAATAACACCTAATAAGGGCAATAATGTTATATTAAACCTCGATAACCCTATTCAGACATCTTCGCAAGTTGCTGTTGAAGGTGAATGGAGTCCCAACTAGAAGAACTGACAGAGTTTTATACTTAGGTTTATGCTCCTAAATTCGATGCGTTTTACATAGGGGATGGGTTTTATATCCCCTATGTAAAACGCATTGTTCCTGTTATAAATATACTATCACCACTCACTTCAACTGACAAAGAAAAGCGACGAAGAATCAAAATACACTAGGGGGGTTGTATGTGAATTATTTTAAAATTGACATCAATAGATTGATAACAAGCAAGGCAGTAATAGTTGTAGTATTGCTACTGCTTGCTATTACAATAATTGATCCAATAACAGTATCTATGTACTTTTCTGAAGATATTAATTCTGCAGAGACAATTGGACAAAATCCATTTCAGTTTTGGATGTTAATGAATTCAGTAAGTTGGGGAAATAACTTATACAATATTATGTTTTGGATTATTGCCGTATTATTAACAGGTTTAATCTATTATGAAGATAAAAATACCTCTATGTATATGTATCAAATCATAAGAAAAGATAAAAAGCAGTATTTGATCTCAAAGTTTTTTTCAACGGGTTTGTTTTCGTTTGTTTTAATACTATTGGTTTTAGAAATTAATATTTTGGTGACCTACATGTTATTTCCTGATACGACCATTATTACAAATTATTACAATAGGTTAGTTCCACATGAAGGAAGCTTTGTGTATAAAGCATTTTTGTCTCAACCTATGAACATGATCCAAATCTATACTTTTTTGAATGCTCTTGCAATGTCAGTATTTGTTGTATTTTCACTTTGTATCAGTATGTTGTTTAATTTTTCGAATAGGTATGTTGCAATTTTAATTCCTGTAATTTTTCTGTACGGTATTACCTTTATTTTTGATTCATATCCAGTGCTTTTTGAATATAACATTCGAATGATTCTTCAACCAAGGGCCGTCAGTGCATTAACAACTATAATAACTTGGGAAGATGTAGTTGTGGTTATGGGGGGATGGTTATTAGTGAACTTAACATTAATAAGTGTTATATTTTTTAAATCAAGAGATTGCCATGAATAGATTTTTATTTTTGGGTTTTTTCACCATTTATATTGCGATATTCTCAATAACTTCTATATTAAAATTATCTATAGGTCATGATTGGTTTAATCAATGGTTTTTTGATAAATTTTTCGTGTTTCAATTTATTTCAGTAGTTATTATAGGACTGGTTATTGAAAGCAACTTTTTTCATAATTTATCCTACATAAGGATAGGAAGCAGAAAGGAAATATTCAGAAAAGAATTACTAAGATACTATAGACAAGGGTTTATATGCTTAAACATTATGTTTATATTTATTATACTTGGAGCACTGTTACTTCAAGAAAGTGGTTACATATTGCAGTTGATAGAATGGTATATAAGATATTTATTGGGAATTATAATTTTCATAAACATAATGTCCTGTTTGAAATGGTCAAACAACTTAATTTTGAGCAGATATTGCAAGTTAATTACTTTCATATGTATGGCTATTGAATTCTTAATACTTAAACCATATGTAAAGAAATTTTCTTCGTTTGATATCAACTTGTTATTTTCCTGGGTCTTTCATAGTGGATCAGAGAGCTATTTTTTTATGTTGATTTTGATTGTTCTTACTACATTATTAAATACTAAATTTAGCGATAAGAGGGATTTTATGTGATAAAAGTTTTTAAGAATATAAAGACTTCCTTTTTAACTATTTTTATAGGCATTCTTATTAGTTATGGATACCTAAAGATGATGGACAGTAGTGATCTTACTACTATGCTTCAAACTATTTTCGGAGGGAAGCCTTTAAATGGACTAATGTTAAAAGGTTTATTCATTATGATATTTTCATTATTACAATACATGAATATTGATTACATTGTTTTTTATATAGACAACTCGGATAGTTTGTCTGTTCGATACGGAGGTAAAAACAATTGGCTGAAAGCTCTAATAAAAGGTATTTTAGTAATCTCAGCGGCATTTGTGATATTGTTTTATTTTGTATGGTTACTTTTAGATATTGCATTGAGTTATTCTGAGGTGCATCAAGCATTAAATATAAATACTATTGTAGTTATAGGGAGAATTTATTTATTTTGTATCGTAACAATTCTAATTCAGATATGTTTATTACTGAAGCTGACGAAAACAAGCACCTATATGATAATGGGAGGTATTTCATTCTTTTTAGCTATGACTAGCCACTATCAGGGTGCATTTTTTAATATCTTGCCTCAATTCAATAGTCCTTCAATCACACTACTCAATGTTATTGTGAATATAGTCTTTGCTCTAATATTAGTGGTCCTTATTAAAAGAATAAATCGTAAGAAGGAGTTATCATCCTATGAAAATTGAAGTAATCAATTTCACCAAGTCTATTAGAAAAATTAAAGTTCTTGAGAATATAAATGTTCTCCTGAAAAGTGGTAACATTTACGGAATAGTAGGCAAAAATGGAAGTGGTAAAACAATGTTTTTGAGGATGATTGCTGGTTTGATACTGCCAACTTCTGGCGAAGTCAGAGTAGACGAAAAGGTATTAGGCAAAGATACTTCATTCCCTGATAACCTAGGAATATTACTTGAAAAACCAAGCTTTCTCCCACATCTTACAGGTTATGAAAATTTACAGATGTTGGCTAAAATTAGGAACATAACTAGCAATGAAGAGATTCAATCTTTTATGAACTTGTTTGATTTAGATTGGAAATCTCGAAAAAAGTTTAAGGAATATTCATTAGGAATGAAGCAGAAATTGGGAATCATTCAGGCCATGATGGAAAATCAACAAATTATCATATTAGATGAACCTTTTAATGCTTTGGATGAGAGTTCTGTCGAAACACTAAGGCAAGTGTTAGAAAAACTGAAATCAGAGGATAAGTTAATCGTGATGACATCGCATAATAAAGAAGATATTGAATTATTATGTGACTATACTTTTATGATCACTGCTGGGAAGATGATGGATTCATAAGAATTGGGAACTTGTTGGTTATATCGTTCCAATTCTCCCCTTTAAAAACAGCCCTTAATTGGGCTGCTCAGACTGTTGAGAAACCTCAACAGTCTAATATGAGCCAATTATCTCCAAAGAAATGTTCGAAGCTACAGAAAGAAAAAGAGCGCCGCGCCATGCTGAAAGGCAATATAATGGGCGAACGTAAAAAATACTCTAGCAAATATGCGCTGAGCAGCAAAGTGTTCTGTGGATGCTGCGGAGCCAATTTTAAAAGCCGAACATGGAACAGCAACAACACATCCAAAAAAGTCGTATGGCAATGCAGAACTTAATTCAACGAAGGCAAAGAAGCATGTGCTGCCAAGGCGGTTGATGAATATGTGCTGCAAGATGCATTTAATGCGACTGTTTAACCGAATGCATGAAAATAAAGATGGATTTATCCGAACACTCAAAGCGAATATTGAAACCATCCTGTCCAAGCGATCAGGCGATGAGCCCCTGCTTCTACTGGAGCAGAACATTGAGCAACTAAAAGCCGACCTCAAGGGATTGGTAAGATTGAAACTTCGAGATCAGATTGACGAGACGGTGTACAATGAAGAAAACGCTCGGATATCCCAAGAGTTGGATGAACTTCGTCAGAAGAAAGCCCTCCTTGAGAAAGACAACGATCAAAAGGCCCAAATTACACAGCGAATTAATGAAATTATACAAGTAATGAATGCGCGGCAGGATGTACTGGAACAATTTGACGATGCTCTATTCCATGCGCTAGTTGGGAAGATCACCCTTCTCTCGCCAGCGTATTTTGTTTTTACCCTGAAATGTGGACTGGAGATTGAGGAAGTCATTGAGTAACCTACAGTCTCAAGTATCCAACAACGACAGATGGCATGGGTTGATTCCATGCTGTTTGCTCGTTAAAATTCCAAACGATTCTTGTTCAGATAAAGATTTATTTCCTCCATCATCCCCATGCCATCCTTAACCCCTCTTACATACAGCCATTCCTTTTCAGCTGATTGCTGATATTGAACAGTCTCCTCCCATTCCAGTACTATCACTAAAGCAGATTCATCCACTTGGTTTTTCAAATCCATCAGTAATTTTGATGATTTCTCGATTAATGGAACAATGTGCTCCTGCTGCTCCACAATGAGCGATACATCATCAAACCTCTGACGCAAACCCTTTACAATCCATCCCGGCCAATCTTCCATGTGCCTCTCCCCTTCCCTTCTTCGAGCGTGTGTATGTTAACTCTGATGGGAGGGGATGGCAAGTTGTTTATGGATGCATTATTTTTCTTCTACAAATACCTTTTTTTCATCAGCCGACTGCTACTCTCCTATAGGCTGTGGTATAATCTTACTATTCCAGTAATTACAAGAATGCAATGTACAATCCTTTACAGAGTAAAATAACTGAGCGGTCAATTTCAAATGAATTGAAGTGAAGTGAGTAGGACGAGAGTAAACAAAACGGTTTATAAATTCTCTGATACCTATGTAGTGACAGGACGTTAAGATAATAAAAATTCCTTTTTTTGTAAGAAGCAAAAGAGCACTTAGAATGTACCTTGTACTGAAGCGCTAGGAGGCAAATCATTATGCTCAGTACGCTACAAGCTCGAATCGAGGAATCAATAGAAAACATTCGTTATATTAATTATGAGTATGCTGGTATGAACGAAATAAAATTCGCCTTTCATAATTAAAACTAGCGTACGTTATACATTATTGGGTTTAATGTCTGAGTAGAGATGCTATACCCTATGTACTACTTGGTTGGAGGATGTTTAATTTTGGAATACAAGGTAGTTGATTTATTTGCAGGAATAGGCGGTATGTCTAAAGGCTTTAAAGAGGCAGGGGCACAAGTGATTTGGGCAAATGAAATCGATAAGAAGGCTAGTGAAATATACAGAACCAATTTTCCGAATACTACGTTATCGAAAAAATATCTCTATGATGTTGGTATTGAACATTTACCCGAATTTGACATTCTAGCCGCAACATTACCTCCCCAAGAGTTCACTATAGTCAGGAACAATGGATTTTTTAGGGAAAAAAATTTGTTTGATCAAATAATAAATATGGTTCTTCCCAGTTTAGCATGACAATAAGCCGTCAATCCTTGTAATAGAACCCCGAAGGGAGATATCTGGGATGACGGAAAACGATATTTTTAATAGAGCTTT
>NZ_JBZYAO010000065.1:0-21355 GCF_059820445.1 Paenibacillus sp. sgz302190 | reverse complement strand
GAGGACTGAAAATCCTCGTGTCGGCGGTTCGATTCCGTCCCGAGCCACCATGAACAACCTAATATGCCGTTGTAGCTCAATTGGTAGAGCAACTGACTTGTAATCAGTAGGTTGGGGGTTCAAGTCCTCTCGACGGCACCATTACTTTTTCGGTGATCCCGATTAAGGTTTAGTTTTGCGGAGGCTTAGTGAAGTGGCTAAACACGACAGACTGTAAATCTGTTCTCTTCGAGTTCGGTGGTTCGAATCCATCAGCCTCCATTTTCTTATCTAGGGGCATAGTTTAAAGGTAGAACAAAGGTCTCCAAAACCTTTGGTGTGGGTTCGATTCCTGCTGCCCCTGCCAATTTTAAACTATGGCGGTCGTGGCGAAGGGGTTAACGCACTGGTCTGTGGCTCCAGCATTCGTGGGTTCAAGTCCCATCGATCGCCCCATTTATTTCATCGAACTACATATTGGGGATTAGCCAAGCGGTAAGGCAACGGACTTTGACTCCGTCATGCCTAGGTTCGAATCCTAGATCCCCAGTACGATATGCGGAAGTGGCTCAGGGGTAGAGCATCGCCTTGCCAAGGCGAGGGTCGCGGGTTCGAATCCCGTCTTCCGCTCCATTACACTAAGGCGCCATAGCCAAGTGGTAAGGCAGAGCTCTGCAAAAGCTTTACCCCCAGTTCGAGTCTGGGTGGCGCCTCCACATTCAAGCCGGAGTGGCGGAATCGGCAGACGCACAGGACTTAAAATCCTGCGGTAGGTGACTACCGTACCAGTTCAAGTCTGGTCTTCGGCACCATGATTTACTCGCAACATTTTTATTTGCCGGCGTGGCGGAATGGCAGACGCGCTCGACTCAAAATCGAGTGGGAAACCGTGGAGGTTCGAGTCCTCTCGCCGGTATCGATGTTTACAATGAAATTCCTAATGGAGTGTATCCTTAGGAATTTTTTTGTTTTTATTATCCTTGTTTGCATGCCAAAACAAAAGCTCTCTGGAATGAATTTGCCGCGGCGAGATGCTGGAGAGGAGCTGCATAGAAGACTCATGAAATCTCAGGATTTCAGGGGTCTTCTTTTTGTTGACGCTATAAAGTAATAAAAGTGCTATGTACGTTCGATTCAATGGTAGAGCGCCGTTTCCAATTCCCGTATAATTAGTAGTCGCTTGTAAGTAACCGAGGCTCGTTAAAGGAGAATGCAGCAAGGAACTCGAAAGTGTTAGCAGGAAAACAAGCGAGGCGGGATGCATTTGAAAATAATGAACTCTGTGCGTTTCAAAATTTTTGTCGGCTTCGTGCTTGTGGTGGCGCCGCTGGTTATTTTTCTTATTTTCAACAATGTGTATTCGATGAATGTCGTACGCGATCAAATATCGCAAAATTACGGCAAGCTGTTGGAACAGTATGTGCTTGATACCGACAACACGTTGAAAGAGTTTGACAATTTTTTGCTCCATTTGTATAGCGACCCCGACGTGATCAATATGATCGTATACGATGAGCATGCGGATGAATATGTGCTCGCCAAGCAGAGGCTGTACAATAAATTGACGAAACAAATCGATATTTACAGTTTGATTAATACTTTTTTCGTATATTCCAAATCGACCGGCGATCTGTTAGTCGCAACCCGGGAAAATTCGTACTACTATGACCGGGTTCAAACGGTTAAGCAGTTGTTAGCTGAAAGCGATAACAGCAAGGCGGTCAAGACGAACGTTAACGGCAGCTGGTCAATCCTGTCTTCCGCGGACGGCACCAAGTACTTGGTGAAGAGCAATTCGGAGCTTGGCGCCGGGTTTACGATCGGTATCCTTATTCAAATGAACAGTCTGGTACAGCCGCTGAGCAATTGGGACACGGGGAGCGGTGGCGGTACGATGGCGATTTCGAAAGAGGGAGCGCCGCTTTCCAGCCGTTTTTTTGCGATGGATACGTTCAGTCAAATCCAGGATCAATTACTGCCTGCCAAACCTGATTATCATGTCGTGCGGGATGAGGAAAAGAAAGAGCAGTTTTTGATCGTAAGACAGGCTTCCACGCACGCGGAGTTCGATTACATACTCATCATTGCCGAAAAAAATATGCTCAAAAATTTGCCTTATTTGCAGGTTGTCATTTATTTTTTGCCGTTTGGCGGGGCATTTGTTTTGGCGATTTATTTGCTGTATTTGCAGCGCATTCTGTTTAAGCCGCTGACCCAGTTGATAAGAGGAATGCGGAAAATCGGCCAAGGCGAGCTGAAAGTCCGCTTAAACGAAGGCAATTCGACGGAATTTGCCTTTTTGATCGCAACGTTCAACAACATGGTGGATCAAATCGAGAATTTGAAAATCAGCGTGTACGAGGAAAAAATCAGAGTTCAGCAGGCTGAATTCAAACATTTGCAGGTGCAGATCAATCCCCATTTTTATATGAACAGTTTGAACATTATTTACAATTTGGCGGCGCTCAAGGATACGAAGTCGGTTCAAAAAATGTCGCTGCATCTGGCCGATTATTTCCGCTTTATTATGCGGACCAACCGGACAACGCTCGCTTTGAGGGATGAAATTCAGCATATCCGCAATTATTTGGAAATTCAGGTGATGAGATATCCGGACCATTTGACGTTCGATATTCAGGTGCCGGACAAATATGCGGATACCTGCATTCCGCCGCTCATTGTGCAGCCTTTTGTCGAGAATGCGGTCATCCACGGATTTACTAAAAAATACGGCGGCTTTCATATTACGGTTGCGGCAGCGCCTGATGCGGAAATGCCTGACGACTTTTTTACATTGACGATTATGGATAACGGGGACGGCTTCAGCAGCGAGATGCTGGACAATTTAAATTCGGAGCAGTATTTGGAACAGTCAGGGGACGATCATTTGGGCGTATGGAATGTACGGCATCGGCTGCGGATGAATTTTGGCGATCAGGTGCATGTCCGTTTTCACAATCGGGCCGACCATGGCGCAGTTGTAGCGATCAGGCTCCCGGCCGTTTCCAATATCAAGTGAAGGGACGAAAGCGCGTATGTTTAATTTGCTCGTTGTCGATGACGAAAAAATAGCGGTCAAAGGGATTTCCGTAGGAATCGATTGGTCGGATCTTCCGATCGCCCATGTATACGAAGCGCTCGATGTAAGCGAAGCGACCGGCATTCTGGCTGCGGCCAAAATCGATGTGATGATTTCCGACATTGAAATGCCCGGCGCGACAGGGCTGGATTTGCAAAATTGGGTACGGTCCCATTCCCCGCATACGGAGACGATTTTTTTGACGGGGCATGCCAATTTTGAGTATGCACAGCAGGCTATTCGGTTGGGCAGCTTCGATTATGTGCTGAAGCCTGTCGATCATGACCGGTTGAAGGAAATCGTCAAGCACGCTCTGGAGAAAATCAGAATGGATCAGGAGCAGTCGGAGTTTCATGAAACTTACAAAACGTACTACAGCCATTGGGTGAGTGAACGGCCGGTTCTGGTGGAAAAGTTTTGGCAGGAATTGATCAGCGGCAAAATGCCTCTGAACGAGGACAAGCTGATGCGCAGCTTTCACATGTACGATCTGCCGCTGCAGGCGGACAGCACGGTTCTTCCGATTCTGATCAGCGTTGAGAACTGGAAGGAGGAGCTGAACGCCAGAGACGAGGAAATTATGGAGTACGCCATCCGGAAGGCGGCCGCGGAGCTGATTGTGGAGGATCAGCCGGGCTGCGTCATCCAGGACAACGGCTCGAGTCTGGTTCTGCTCTATCATCCCGATAGCGGCGAGGCCGCCATGAAGAGGGTAAAAGAAAAGTGCGAGGCTTACATTCAGGCGTGCAACCGGTATTTTCAATGCAGCTTGTCCTGTTATTTAGGCGGCACCGGCAAAATTATGGAGTTGACCCGTAAGGTAAACGACTTGTTCAGCTTTGAAAGAAACAACGTGATGAGGAGCAATTGCGTGCTGCTGGCGGCGGATGCCGGCGATTCTCATGCCGGCAGGCAGCAAACGCCGGCATTTACGGACTGGTTCGTGCTTCTGGAAGCAGGTAAAAAGGCGGAGCTGGTGCAGCGAATCCAGGATTCTATCGACCGCTTGCAAGCTGGAGAGGTCGGCTCCGAGTCGGTGGAAGCTTTTTATTACGGCTTTTTGCATCTGATGTACCATGTTCTTCATAAAAAGGGGCTTTCGGTGCACGAAATGATCCCGTCGCAGGAATTGCAGGATTATACCGGCGCCACGAGATCGGTCAATCAGCTCAGAAACTGGGCCGTGCGCATCGCTTCCATCGGCTGCGACTATATGAACAGCCGCCTTAAAGGCGTATCCGCGGTAACCGGCAAGGTCTGTCAGTATATCGACGAGCACTTGCACGAGGAACTGAGCCGGGAGGAAATCGCGGCGTCCGTGTTTTTGAATCCGGCGTATTTGTCCCGGCTGTTCAAGAAGGAGACGGGCTTGTCCATTTCTGAGTATACGCTCAAGATGAGGATGGAGCAGGCTAAAAAGCTGCTGGCCGAATCGAACGACAAAATCAGCTACGTAGCCGAGAAAACCGGCTATTCGCATTTTTCTTTTTTCGCCAAAATGTTCAAGAAATATACCGGCCTGTCTCCGCAGGAATACCGCAAGAGCTTCCACGGGACGAGCGAATAGCGCCCCGCTGCAGCGGCGATGAAGTCACATTAGTGCTCAAAGAGTCACATTACAGATAGATGCCTTTTCCAGAAAATCCTACAATAAGGGTATATAAAGATAAGGAAAGGGGAAACCGGAGCCGTGAGTGAAACAGCCAACATTGCAGCGACACGCAGCGCATCTATGAAAACATCGAGCAAAGTCCAGGCAAAGCCTTCTTTTTTGCGGACGATTCGCAAGTTTTGGATTTTTTATGTAATGATGGCTCCAGCAGCTATTCTGCTGATCATTAACAATTACATCCCGATGTTCGGCGTAGCGATAGCATTCAAGAACATCAACTACACCAAAGGAATTTTGGGAAGCCCCTGGGCAGGCTTTGACAATTTCAAGTATTTGTTTTCCAGCGAAGCCGCCTGGGTCATTACGCGCAACACTATCAGCTATAATGCGGTGTTCATCATCTTGAACCTGGTAGTCGGGGTTGCCTTTGCCATTATGTTCAATGAGATGCGCAACAAATTTTTGTCCAAGTTTCACCAGAGCACGATGTTTTTGCCGTTTTTCTTATCAATGGTGTGCGTGGCCTATCTGGTCTACGCGTTCCTTGGAGCCGAACACGGTTTTGTCAACACGGTGCTTTTCCCGAAGTTCGGCATAGAGCCGATTGATTGGTATACCGCTCCCAAATACTGGACCGTTATTTTGCCGATTGTGAATATGTGGAAAAATATTGGCTACTACACGGTCATTTACATGGCGGCTATACTGGGAATTGACAATGAGTACTATGAGGCCGCTCTCATCGACGGCGCTAACAAATGGAAACAAGTGACCCAGATTACGCTGCCGCTGATTACGCCGGTTATGGTGACGATGACGCTCCTTCAGGTAGGCAGAATTTTTTATGCGGATTTCGGACTTTTCTTTCAGGTTACGAAAAATGCCGGCGCGCTGTTCCCGACAACCCAGGTTATCGATACGTATGTGTATCAGACCTTCCTGACGATGGGCGACATCGGAATGTCCTCGGCGGCCGGGCTGTACCAGTCTGTTGTAGGCTTTGTGCTCGTACTGGCTACGAACCTGTTTGTGAGAAAAGTAAGCAAAGATAACGCACTATTCTAAAAGGAGTGGCTGTCATGAGTCAAGCAACTGTCAAGCTGAGCGGGCGGACGGCCAGAAAGCGCGGCCCCAACGAATTGTCCGACACGGCGAATTTCCTGGTCAACCTGTTTCTATGGATATATACGTTAGCCTGTATACTGCCGCTTGTTCTTGTCATTATCGTATCGTTCTCCGATGAGAAGGAAGTGTTGATCCACGGATACAACTTCATTCCGAAAGCATGGAGCATTGAAGCTTACAAATTCATGTTCAAAGACTGGCATCAAATTTTGCGTTCTTTCGGAATATCGGTCTTTCTTGCTACAGTGGGGACAGGCATAAGCCTCATTATGATGGCTTTGTATGCGTATCCGATATCCAGAAACGATTTTCCGCATAAAAACTTTTTCTCGTTCTTTATGTTCTTCACCATGCTGTTCAATGGCGGACTTGTTCCCTGGTACCTTGTGTACACGCAAATGCTGGATTTGAAAAATACGATCTGGGCGCTTATGCTGCCTCTGCTCGTATCGGCCTTTTTCGTCCTGCTGCTGAGAACGTTTTTCGCCAATTCGATTCCCGTTCCGCTCATAGAAGCGGCGAAAATCGACGGGGCCGGAGAGATTCGCATTTTCAGCCAAATCATCATCCCGCTCTCGCTGCCGGTGCTGGCGTCCGTGGCGCTGTTTCAGGTGCTCAACTACTGGAATGACTGGTTTTTAAGCCTCGTCTTCATATCGGGCAGCAAGAACATTAACCTGCAATTCCTGATGTACAAAACGATGCTGGATATTCAGTTCCTGTCATCCAACGTACAGGCGAGCCAAGGGCTGGCCCAGGCGGGAGGCATGCTCAATCTGCCTACGGAGACAGTGCGCATGGCCATGGCGGTGCTCGGAATCGGCCCGATCGTATTTGCTTATCCGTTCTTCCAGAAATACTTCAAAAAAGGGCTTACCGTAGGCGCGATAAAAGGGTAATTAGCCGCAGGCGAAGAAATAAGGGAGATTCTTGTCTTCATAGATGGAAATATAAGATCGAAATGGAATTTAAAGTTGGCTTAAGCCGGGAATAAACAAACCGGATTAGCATAAATCCAAAGAAGAAAAGGGAGGCTCACATGAATGAAAGCAGCTCGTAAAAGCGCACTAGTTTTGCTCATGATGGTTTTTTCGTTGTCCCTCGTGTTGGCTGGATGTGCCAAGGATCAAGGTTCCTCTGGCAGCAGTTCGCCTGCACCGACTTCCAGCGACAAGCCGGCCGAAACGAAAGCGGCATCAGGTTCCGATCTGAAGCCGTATGAGGTTAAGCTGGTCTATCCGGGAACCGCTCAGCCGGATCAAGCGAAAGTGGAAGCGGCAATGAACAAAATTTTGCAGGAGAAGATCAATGCTACAATTAAACTGATGCCGATCGATTGGGGGCAATGGGATAACAAGGTGAACCTGATGATCGCATCCCACGAGCAGTTCGACATCCTGTTCACCGCTCAATGGAACGGACATGCCGTCAACGTCGGCAAAGGAGCGCTGCTGCCTCTGAACGATTTGATCAACCAATACGGCAAAGGCATTACCGAGACGTTGGATCCGGCCTTCCTAGAAGGGGCCAAAATCGACGGCAAAAACTACGGCGTGCCGACGAACAAAGAGCTGGCAGCATCCGGCGGCGTCGTGTACCGCTCTGACGTAGCCAAAGAGCTTGGCATCGACTTGAGCAAAGTGAAAACGATTCAAGATTTGGAACCGATTTTGAAAACGGTTAAAGAGAAGAAGCCGGAAATGACTCCGCTGTTTTTAAGAGACGGCGACAACCTGAACAGTCACTATTTAGCGCAGTATGATGCCCTTGGCGACAGCACAGTTCCCGGCGTCATCCTGAAAGACGGAGACAGCACGACTATTATCCCAAAATGGGATGAGCCGCGCTACAAGGAAATTATTAAAGTAACCCGTGACTACATGCAAAAAGGGTATATTAACAAAGATGCTGCGACAACGCAATTGTCGGGACAGGATGCTATGAAATCCGGCAACGTATTCATGGTACCTTCATCGTTAAAGCCGGGTAAAGACAGTGAAATGGCAAATGCTACCAATCTAGTAGGCAAGCTGAGCCAAGTTGAGATGACTTCGCGCACCATTACAGATACTATGGGAGCGATGCTGGGTATTTCCGTAACGTCCAAAGACCCTGCTCGCGCTATGATGATCATTAACATGCTGCATACGGACAAACAAATCAACAACCTGCTCAACTTCGGTATCGAAGGCGTTCATTACACGAAAGTTTCCGACAACATCATCAAAGCGACGGATGCCGCCAAAAACTACGCGCCGGGCGTTGCTTGGGAGTTCGGCAACCAATTCCTGAACTACTTGTTCGATAATGAAGATCCGCAAAAGTGGGAAAAATTCAAAGAGTTTAACAAAAGCGGCAAAAAATCTCCCGGATTCGGCTTTACGTTCAACTCCGAGCCTGTGAAAACGCAAATTGCCGCCGCCGTAAACGTGCAAAAAGAATTCGATGCAGCACTCGATACGGGCTCCATTGATCTGGATGCAACGCTTCCTAAATATCAGGAAAAAATGAAAGCGGCGGGCATCGACAAAATTATCGCCGAAAAACAAAAGCAATTCGACGCTTTCAGAAGCGGCAAAAAATAAGACACGCAAAAAGTTGTGCCGAACGGTTGGGCTGTACCCTGACCGAGCGCAGGGGCAGCCGCCCGCCCGGATGAACAAGTCCGGGTTGGGCGGCTGCCCTTTTTTAGCGAATCGGCGGGAACACCCGAACATGAGGCAGCGGCCCTCCATATGGTAAAAATGAGGTCAAAACGCCATGTGGAGGTGCAGGGACTATTAATTACCTGGATATGCTGACAAAACTGGGGATTGGCAATGCGCATCCCGGAGGATTTGGAGAAACGATCGAGCAGATTCGCAACTATCCGATCGGGCAGGGGCAGAAAGTGCTGGAAGTCGGCTGCGGTACGGGCCGGACAGCGTGTTTGCTGGCCGAGCAGGACTGCGAGGTAACGGCTGTGGACATTCGCCCGGAAATGATTGCGAAGGCCAAAATCAGAGCGGAGAAACAGGGCGTGCAGGTGCGGTTTCTGGAAGGCGACGCTTGCCGGCTTCCATTCGATGACAACAGCTTCGATGTCGTCATGGTCGAATCGGTGACGAACTTTGCCGGCGCGGATGCGTCGATTCCGGAATATCGCAGAGTGCTTGTTCCGGGAGGAACTTTGTACGATCGGGAAGTAATTCGCACTAAGAATATGAAACCGGAAATCGAGCAAGCTATTTGCGAATTCTATGGCGTGAAGGCTTTGCACAATGCCGATGAATGGGGGCGGCTGCTGGAAGCGGGCGGCTTCGGGCAAGTGAGGAACTCGGGCATTCAGCCGTTCCCGCTGACGATGTGGGAGGATACGGTGCAGCACCCGGACCCGGTTCATTTGTCGGATCAGCAATCTTTATTCGATCCGCAAATATGGAAGCTTACCGCCAAGTACGATGAGCTTATGAGTTTGTATCACCGTTATTTGGGATATACGCTTTTGATCGGAGTCAAGTGAAATAAGCAGGCGCGGAGGAAGGAATTTGCCCGGGTTGTGGCGAAATATTGAGAAATATTATCACTTGGAGGCTGCTTGCATTGGATCTGCCATTCATTACAGAACGAATTCCGAACCGCAAAGGAAAAGAAATATATGAGTTGATCCGCCGTCAAGGGACCGTATCCAAAACGGACTTATTGGAGGCAAGCGGCATGACCGTGAGCACATTGACGCGGCTGTTGGAGGAATTGACGAGCCAGGGCCTCATTCTCGAATCCGGCTTCGGCATCTCGACCGGCGGCCGCAGGCCGATTTTATATGAAATGAATCCGGCCTATGCTTACGTCTTCGGCTTGGAAATTTCAAGGACGCTTTCCAAGCTCGTGCTCGTCGATCTCGCTATGAACAAGCTGGATTCGTGCAGTTGGGCGATGTCGGCGGAGATGACTCCCGATGTGTTGACCGGCTTCATTGCGGACGAGGCGGACCGGATGCTGGCTCAGCATCGAATCGCCAAATCCGCCGTGCTGGGGGTGGGCATCGGGGCGGTTGGCCCGCTGGACCGGATCGCGGGCGTCATTCTTGAGCCCTCGTACTTCCCGGCTCCCGGCTGGAAGAACGTAGCCATATGCCGTATGCTCGGATCGCGGCTGAGTTTGCCCGTCTTGCTTGACAACGGCGCGAATACGGCGCTTTTGGCCGAATCGTGGGTGAACCGCTCGCAGAGCTTCAAGCATCTGCTTTATGTCCACGCCGGAATCGGCCTCCGTTCCTCCATGGTCTCGGAAGGGAAGATCATCTACGGCGCCGTGGATATGGAAGGATCAGTCGGCCAGATGATCATTCAGACCGACGGCATATCGCACCGCGATGCCGGAGGCAACTACGGCGCGCTTGAATCGTACGCTTCGCTGTATGCCGTTGAAAAAGCGGCCCGTTCCGCGCTGAAGCAGGGGAGGGCAACGCTCCTCTCGCAGCTGGTCGGCGATCCGGAGCAGCTGCAATACCGGCATGTGCTCGAAGCGCTCAAAAAAAATGATCCCCTGGTCGTGGAGATCATGACGGAAGCTGCGACCTATTTTGGGATCGGGCTTGCCAACCTGCTCAACATTTTGCATCCCGAAAAGGTGATCCTCGGGGGGCCTCTTCTGGCAGAAGGCGAGCTGTTTTTCCAAATCGCCACACAGGTCGCGATCCGTAAAGCTTACTATTATCCGGCTTATCAAGTCGTCTTCAGCAAAGGCAATCTCGGCGAAGAAGCTTTGGCTATCGGTGCCGCCGTTATGGTGATGAACCAGTTGATCAAGCTTTAACCGACTTCAGGAAATCGAGCAGCAGCGAGTTGAAAGCTTCCGGGCTTTCCATAGGCGTCAGATGGGCCGCTCCCGGAACAATATGAAAGCTTGCGCCGCGAATACGTTCAGCCATCGATTTCATCACTTCCGGCGTCGTAATCGCATCGTGCTCGCCTGCGATGACAAGGGCCGGCACATCGATCGCTGCGAGCAGATCCACGGAATCCTCGCGGAAAGCCATAGCCAGGCTGGCGTGGACGAGCCCTTCCGGCTGCATCTCGTCCATCACGGCGCTCAGTTCCCGGACGAGTTCAGGCTGCGTTTGCCGGCTTTCCTCGGAAAGCAGCTTGGGCAGCATAGCGTCCCTGGCAGCGGCGGCGCCTTTTTCGTAGAGGGAGGCCGCCATGTTCATCCGGTTTTTGCGGCCCTCCTGAGGGTCGGCTTCCGGACGGGTGTTGGCCAGCACAACCGCCGCAAATCGCTCCGGCGCCTTGCGCAGCAGCGAGAACACTACATAGCCGCCCATGGAGAAACCGCCAAGGACGGCTTTTTGTATGCCCAGCTTGTCCATCAGAGCGAGGACATCGTCGGCATACCGGCTTAGCGCGATGTTGGATGCCGGGACAGCGGACTGCCCCATGCCGGCGAGGTCCGGGATGATGGCCCTATAACCTGCGGCGGCAAGCGCATCCGCTTGACGGCTCCACATCCGGTGGTCCAGCGGAAACCCGTGCAGCAGGATGACCGGGAGCCCTTCTCCCTGGCTTTGGCCCAGATCTTGAACAAACAATTGAGATTCATGAATCGTCATTTTCACGGATACCCTCTCCTCCGGTTATGTCTTGAAGTTGTTTCCTTTTCATCGTACACGAATTGATCCCGGTTTTCCATCTCCGCCCTGCCGAAGCCGCTTTTTGAGCGCTCGCCAAGGGCTTTTTTCATATTCGCGGGCGTAGAACGGCATTCTGATCGGCAATAACACGCAGCGCGGTAGAAAACCTCATAGTCGAATAAGACTAGTATGGGGCTTCAAGGGCCGTAATATGCCCGAGTTGCTGGAAATTACTTCTATATAACGTGTCCGAATCAGGACGATTTTAGTTCCAGGGAAGTAGAAAAATAGCGAACGATATCGAAAAAGTTATGTAATATACCAAAATATTATGGTTAACTCATACTTCCCTAACAATTGCTTGATATCCTCAAATCATCGCGAATCCATTAACCATTTTAAGGCAACGAAGGATACAGTATGAAGAATTGGAGTTGAATCGAATGACAAAAAAACCGTGGTCTACGCAAGAATTGGACAAACTTATTCGACTTTCCAGCGAGTGTCCCCCCGTTGTTATTGCCAAAGAACTATCCCGCCCCGTGACATCAGTCCGTAAAAAAATGAGGGAAATCGGGATTAGTTATGTAACCGGAGAACAATGGAAAAAACGACAAATTCAGTACCTTATCTCCGACGAAGGCAGCTTGTACAAAAATCAGGTAAGCCCGTCGCCGCAAAGCTCCGATCTGGAGTCCCCAGTGCTTGACGAGTTCTGGAAAACGCTAGTAACGATGGCGAGATTGGCAAAAAAGAGAGGGAAGCGGGTCGACGTGCTCTCTTTTATCGATACATACCGAAAAATACGGACAGGCGGTTAAAGTTTAAGCCTGCTGTCCTGGATAGGCGGACTACAGCCGCCCGCCCTACTTAAACTGCAAAAGCACATACAGCCTCCGGACGGGGCCGCTCAAGACGAGACGGTTCCGGCGGAGGCTTTTCTCATTTTTTTGTTGCAAGATGGTCTGGAACGATGTCGAAAAAACGAAAAAAACGCTGTCGATTCATGTATTGGAAGCGGTTACTTGTAATTTATATGAACCGGCGCGGATAAAGCCGGGCCTTTCGTGTTAGGGGCGTCCTAAAAAAATAAGGTAAATTTTACTAGTAACCTCCAATAAAATTATTTATTAA
This sequence comes from Paenibacillus sp. sgz302190, assembly GCF_059820445.1. Lineage (NCBI taxonomy): Bacteria > Bacillati > Bacillota > Bacilli > Caryophanales > Paenibacillaceae > Paenibacillus > Paenibacillus sp. sgz302190. The sequence continues at coordinate 8,815 of NZ_JBZYAO010000065.1, read as the reverse complement.
AATACCGTAACTAGTATATCTTTCCTAGTGTTTTATTATATGTAAAGTAAATATATCTATATAAATACAAATTCTACAAATATTCGACAAAGGCAAACCTATGGAAACGTAGGGACGCAAAGCCATGGCCTAAGGCATCGCATTACTTTTTCACAAGAGATGAGATGCTATGGTCGACAGGTTGCCGGGTAACAGGGGCTCCCCTTTTATTCGGGGTGGGCCTTTTTCGCTTTGGGGTGTTAAAATTTATCAAAGTTTCCAAGACCAAGAGATTATTTCGCATGATGGGGGGAGTAATTATGCAAAAGCACTTTTTACCATTAACGCATGCTCAAAAACGGATTTGGTATACCGAGCAGTTTTATCCCGAAACCAGCGTTTCAAATTTGAGCGGTATCGTTAAATTAAAATCCGCAGCGGGGATCGACGACCGGATGTTGAACCGGGCCATTCGTCATGTGGTCCACAGCAATGAAGCGCTGCGCTTTAAGCTTGCGCTTGATGAGGCGGGCGAACCGCGGCAGTACGTTGCCGATTGCGAGGATTTTGATATCGAGTGGGTGGAAGTTCGTCAAACGGGAGATATCGATGCCGTGACGGAACGGGCGCAAACGGAGGCCTGCCGGCCGATGGCGCTCTACGATAGCGAGTTATTCCGGTTTATCGTCTTCAAGATCGGCCCTGCGGAGATCTGGCTTTTCGCGGCAGTGCATCATATCGTTTCCGACGGGATTTCCATGGTGCTGCTGGGGAATCAGCTCATCGATCGCTATTTGGAGCTGGTCAAAGGAACCGACGCCCTGCAAACGAGCCAGCCCTCTTATGTGGAATATATTTTGAGCGAAGCGGAATATGAGAAGTCCGAACGGTTTCAAAAGGACCATAAATTTTGGAATGCCCAGTTCGATTCCATTCCGGAGACCGTGTCTCTCAAACGAGGGGATTCCTATTTGGTCGAGACGGATGCGATTCGATTGACGGAAGAAGTGCCCGCTTTTTTACATGAAAAAATCGGAATGTTTTGCCAGGAGCATGGGATCAGCGTTCTCTCGCTGTTTTTAAGCACTCTCCATATTTATATGTCGAGAGCGACGGGGCAAACCGAGACGATTCTGGGAACGTTTATGGGCAACCGTACGAACGCAAAGGAAAAACAGATGTTCGGGATGTTCGTTTCCACCATTCCGGTAAGAGCTCACGTTGATGAGAACGCGGATTTCCTCAGCTTTGCCAAACGGATCATGAAGGATCAATTGGCGGTCATCCGGCATCAGAAATATCCTTATAACCAGTTGATCAGTGATTTGCGCGTCAAGCATGGACAATTGAACCGGCTGTTCGGGATATCGCTCGAATATCAGGTCATGTTATGGACGGAAAAGGAAGGTCTCTCTTACATGATCGAGCCCCTGTTCAGCGGGCATGAAGTGAACGATATTTCGATCCATGTCAAGGACCGGCCGGATACGGGCATGCTCATGATCGATATGGATTATCGTTCGGAAATATTCGAACCGGAAGAAATAGAAGCTTTGTACCGCCGGCTATTGACATTGCTGGACCATGCGCTGACCTTTCCCGAGAAGGCGATCCGGGAGCTGGCATGGCTGCCGCAGGCCGAGCAGGAATGGCTGCTGCAGCAGGGAAGGAGCCCGCGTCTGGGATATGACCGGGAAATGACGCTGCATGGCTGGTTTGAGCGGCAAGCCGCACGGAATCCCGAGCAGACTGCCGTATTCTTTGAAGGCGAACAAATGTCCTACCGGGAATTAAACGAACGTGCTAATCGCCTGGGTCGTCTTTTGCGTGAAAAAGGAGTTGTGCCGGACGCGCCGGTCGCGATTTTGCTGAACCGGTCCGAACGGGCGATCATCGCTATGCTCGGCATCCTGAAAGCCGGCGGAGCTTATGTGCCGATCGACCCCGGATTTCCGGAGGAAAGAATCCGGTTCATGATCGCGGATTCGGGCGCGAACATCGCCGTGACGGAAGCGGAGCTGGCCGGCCGATACGATTTGCCGGTATCGGAACAAATCGTCTTTGAAGACGTGGAGACGTCCGGGATGAACAGCGGCGGGAATTTGCCGCCGAGTGCCGGCTCCGGAAATTTGGCGTATATCATGTATACCTCGGGGACGACCGGCAAGCCGAAAGGCGTCATGATCGAGCATCGGCAAGTCTGCCATTTGATCGAGGGATTGCAAAGACAAGTATATGAGGCGTATGAGCCAGGCCTCCATGTGGCGCTGCTCGCTCCTTTTCATTTCGACGCATCGGTTCAGCAAATTTATGCTGCGCTGCTGCTGGGACATACGCTGTATATTGTTCCCCGAGCAAAGGTGACGGAGGGGCGGACTTTAGCCGGGTATTATCGCGACCACGCGATCGAAGTGACCGACGGTACGCCGGCTCATTTGAAAATGTTGGCTGCGGCAGCGGATGAGTCCCGCGGATTAAGTCTGCGCCATATACTGATCGGAGGAGAGGCGCTGCCTCGCGAAACTGTCGGCAACATATTTGATTTGTTTGCCTCAGAGGACCTGTCCCCTGCAATCACTAACGTGTATGGGCCGACAGAATGCTGTGTCGATGCTTCCGCCTATGACATTACGCAAGCTGCCTTCCATTTGACTCAAGGGAGCGTTTATCTGCCAATCGGCAAACCGCTTGGCAACAACCGCTTTTACATCCTGGATGCCTATGGGCGGCTGCAACCGCCGGGGGTGGAGGGCGAATTGTACATTGCCGGAGACGGAACAGGCCGGGGGTATTTGAATTTGCCGGAACTTTCGTCCGCCAAATTCGCTCCCGATCCGTTTGTCCCGGGTGAAATGATGTACCGTACGGGGGATATCGCCAAGTGGCTGCCGGACGGGAACGCAGCATATGCCGGTCGGATCGACGATCAGGTCAAAATCCGCGGGTACCGGATCGAGCTTGGCGAAATCGAAGCCGTGCTCCACAAGCATCCGGAAGTCGGCAAAGCGGTGGTGCTGGCTCGTCCGGAAGCGCAGGGCGGAGCGGAGCTTTGCGCCTATCTGGTCTGGAAAAACCGGGAGCGGCCGGCCGCTTTCTCCGAACTGCGCAAACATCTGGCGGTCGAACTGCCGGATTATATGCTTCCGGCTTATTATGTAGAGCTGGACGAAATTCCGCTCGCCTCAAGCGGCAAGATCGACCGGAGAGCCCTGCTGCAGCATGAGGCGGCAGCAGCCGGCGGCGCGGAATATGTCGCTCCGGGAACCGGCCGGGAGCAGCAGCTGGCCGATCTTTGGCAGGAGGTTCTCGGCATCGCCCGCGTCGGGATTTACGACAATTTCTTCGAGCTTGGCGGGCACTCGCTGAAAGCGATGACGCTATTGTCCCGCATACATAAGCAATTGGGCGTGGAGCTGCCGCTGCAGGTATTGTTTGAGACGCCGACCGTACACGCCGTTGCGCGGTATGTTTCCGAGGCGGGCCGCAAGGGATACCGGGGGATTGAACCGGCTGCGCCAAGGGAGATGTATCCTTTGTCCTTTGCCCAGCAGCGCGTATTTATCGTTAGCCGGCTGGAGGGAGCGGGGATCGGCTACAATATGCCGGCAACCGCGACGATCGAAGGTTCGCTGGACGTCCTGCGGCTCGAGCAGGCCTTCCGCGAGCTGATCGGGCGGCATGAGGCGCTGCGCACCTCTTTCCATACCGTCGACGGCATTCCGCTGCAAAAGGTGCATGACGACGCGCCTTTTGAAATTACGCTAGCCGAAGCTTCCGAACCATCGGTCGATGCCTTGATGGCCGCATTTGTCCGCCCGTTCGATCTCGGACAAGCGCCGCTCCTGCGGATCGGGCTTGTCCGGGTTAACGAGAGCAAGCATATGCTGCTGTTTGATATGCACCATTTGATTTCCGACGGCGTTTCCATCGGACTGATTTTGCATGAGCTGGCCGGGTTGTATGGCGGGGACGACCTGCCTGAGCTGCGGCTGCAGTACAAGGATTACGCGGTGTGGCAGAACGAGCGGTTTGCCCAAAGCGCCCCGGAAGGGGAGAAATACTGGCTGCAGACGCTGAGCGGAGAGCTGCCGGTCCTGCAGCTGTTGACCGACCGTCCGCGCCCTGCGGTGCAAAGCTTTGAAGGCGACCGGGTGTCGTTCATCGTGAACAACGATGTAAAGGACAAGCTGAACCGGCTGGCCGAAAAGAGCGGAGCCACGCTGTACATGGTGCTGCTTGCGGCCTATTGCGCGCTGCTGTCCAGATATACGGGGCAGGAGGATATGATCGTCGGCACGCCAACCGCCGGCCGGAACCATGCCGATACGGAAGGTATCGTCGGCATGTTCGTCAATACGCTGGCGATCCGGGTTAAACCGGAGCGGAGCCATACCTTTGCCGATCTGCTGCAGCATGTGCGCCTTTCGGTGCTTAACGCTTTTGAGCATCAGAGCTATCCGTTTGAACGGCTGGTGGAAAAGCTGAATCTGCCACGGGATTTAAGCCGGAATCCGCTGTTTGACACGATGTTTATTTTGCAAAATGCTTTTGCGGAAATTCCGGAAATCGGCGGCATGAAGCTGTCGGTCCGGGAAACGAATTTCCGGGTGGCCAAATTTGATCTGACGCTGCAGGTCAAGGAAGAACAGGACGGCCTTGTGCTCGACATGGACTACAGCACCCGGCTGTTTCGGGAAGAGACGATCCGGCGTATGCTCGGCCATTACATAAACCTCCTTGAGGGCATCGCCGCCGATCCGGGACTGGAGTACGGACGGTACGAATGGCTTGCCGACGAGGAAAAACAGCGGATCTTGACCGGCTTCAATCCGGGAGTGACGGAATATCCGCGCGAGAAGACGATCGTGCAGGTGTTTGAAGAGCAGGCGGCGTTGACGCCGGACCGTCCGGCGCTCGCTTTTGAAGGGATGCTGCTTACTTACGCCGGGCTGAACGAGCGGGTGAATCAGTTGGCCGGGGCTTTGCGCGCCCAAGGGGTTGTTCGCGGGGCGGTCGTTGCCGTGCTCGTGGACCGGTCGGTGGAAATGATCGCGGGGATATTGGCGATTGTGAAGGCCGGAGCAGCCTACGTGCCGATCGACCCGGAGCATCCCGCGCAGCGGATCGGGCACTTTTTGGCGGACAGCGGCGCCTCCTTGCTGCTCACGCAGCGGCCGCTGGCGCATCTGGCCGAGCAGGCCGGATATGAGGGCGCGTATCTGTTTGCCGATGACGAATCGCTTTATCAGGGGGATGCTTCCAATCCGGAGCCGGAGTTCGCGATAGAGCCGGGGGATCTGGCGAACCTTACCTACACGTCAGGCACGACGGGGAACCCAAAAGGCAACATGGTCACGCACGCCAACATTTTGCGCACGGTAAAAAACGCCAACTACATGCAGGTCACCGGCGAGGACGTTGTGCTGGCCCTTTCCAATTATGTGTTTGACGCCTTTATGTTTGACGTATTCGGGGCGCTGCTGAACGGAGCCAAGCTGGTAGTTATCCCCAAGAACATCGTCATGGATATATCCAGGCTGCCGCAGGTCATTGAGCAAGAACGCGTTTCCGTGCTGATGATCACGACGGCGCTGTTCAATCTGCTCGTCGATTTCCGCCCGGACTCCCTCAGCGGCATCCGCAAGGTGCTGTTCGGCGGGGAGCGCGCTTCGGTGGATCATGTGCGGAGAGCCTTGCTTGCCGCCGGCCGGGACAAGCTCCTGCATATGTACGGTCCGTCGGAAAGCACGGTGTTCGCCACTTATTATCCGGTGGATGAAGTGGCTGAGGATGCCGCGGCGATTCCGATCGGCAGACCGGTCAGCAACACTTCGGTTTATATTTTGGACGCGAATCTGCAGCCGCAGCCGGTCGGTGCGGCCGGGGAGCTGTGTATAGGCGGAGAAGGGCTGGTTCGCGGTTATTTGAACCGTCCCGAGCTGACTGCGGAGAAATTTATCGCTCACCCGCTGGCTGGGGGAGGAAAAATTTACCGGACAGGGGACCTGGCCCGCTGGCTGCCGGACGGCAGCATCGAATTTATCGGCCGGATCGACCACCAGGTTAAAATCCGCGGCCAGCGGATCGAGCTCGGGGAAATCGAGCATCGGTTGGTCGCTCACGAGGCGGTCCGGGAAGCCGTGGTGCTCGCTTTGGAAACCGCCGCGGGCGAAAAGACGCTATGCGCCTATTTCGTCGCCGATCGGCCGCTTTCGGACGGCGAGCTGCGCGAGCATGCCGCAGGGGAACTGCCGGCTTACATGGTGCCGGCCGCATTCGTGCAGATGCCCGCGCTGCCGCTGACCGGCAACGGGAAGGTGGACCGCAGGGTACTGCCGCTGCCGGATCTCCAAGCGGCCTCCCGCTGCGCGGAGTATGCGGCGCCGGGCAATGAAACGGAAGCCAAGCTGGCGGAGATTTGGCAGGAAACGCTGGACGTTCGGCAGGTTGGGGTGAACGATAACTTCTTTGAGCGCGGCGGCCATTCACTGAAAGCGATGGCGCTGCTTGCCCGGATTCACCGCGAATTGCAGGTGGAGCTGGCGCTTAAAGAGTTGTTCCAATTCCCGACGATCGCGGCGCTGGCCCAGGTGATTGCCCGGGCCGAGCAGCGGGAATACGAGGTCATTCCCGCGGTGGAGAAACAGGCGGCTTACCCGGTATCTTCGGCGCAAAAACGGCTGTATGTATTGCAGCAGCTGGAGGGTGCGAAGAAAAGCTACAACATGCCTTCCGTTTTACGGCTCAAGGGCAAGCTGCGGCTCGATCGGTTCGAGGCCGCGCTCCGTGAGCTGGTGAACCGGCATGAAGCGCTGCGCACGTCTTTTGCCATGGAGGACGGAGAACTGCTGCAGCGGATTAGCGGCGATGCTCAAATTACGCTGGAGCACATCGAGGCGGAGGAGCAGGAAGCAGCGCGGATCGTCGAGCGGTTTATAGCTCCGTTTGATCTGGAGCAAGCGCCGCTGTTCCGCACCGCGTTGATCAAGCTCGCTGACGACGAGCACCTATGGCTGGCCGATATGCATCATATTATCTCCGACGGAGCATCGGTCAGCGTGCTGATCGAGGAAATAACCTCGCTATACGCGGGGAAAGCGCTTGCCCCGCTGCGGATTCAATATAAGGATTATGCCATATGGCAGCAGTCGTTCCGGATGACGGAGCCGTACCGCAGGCAGGAGGCTTATTGGCTGGAGCAGTTCGCCGGAGAGGTTCCGGTGCTGGAGCTTCCCGTGGATTATCCGCGTCCGGCGGTGCAAAGCTTTGCGGGCGACCGCCTGAGCTTTACCGCGGATGCCGCGCTGACCGGGGCGCTGCGCAAGCTGGCGCAGGATACGGGAACTACGCTCTACATGGTGCTGCTGGCGTCGTTCGGCAGTTGGCTGGCCAAGCTGAGCGGCCAGGACGACATCGTGGTGGGCTCGCCGATTGCCGGCAGGCCGCATGCCGATTTGGCGCGGATCATGGGGATGTTCGTCAATACGCTGGCGGTACGTTCCTTCCCACAGGGGAATAAGACGTTTACAGCCTACTTGGACGAAGTGAAGCAAACGCTGCTTGGCGCCTATGAAAGCCAGGATTATCCGTTTGAAGAACTGGCCGCAAAGGTGCAAAAAGAGCGGGACCTGAGCCGCAATCCGCTGTTTGACGCCGTGTTCGCCATGCAAAACGCCGACTTGCGGCAGTTGGAGATGGAAGGCGTGCAGTTGGCGGCCTATCCGTTCGAGCATAAGACCGCGAAGTTTGATCTATCGCTGACCGCCGCTGAGGATGAGGATACGGTCCGCTTCGAAATGGAATACAACACTTCTTTGTTTAAACCGGAAACGATCCGGCGCTGGAGCGGTCTGTTCCACACGCTGCTGCGCCAAATTGCCGATCGGCCGGATTCGCGGCTCTCCGAATTCCGTCTGCTGACGGAAGCGGAGGTTCGGCGGATTTTGGACGAGTATAACGACAGCCCGTTGGACGTGCCGGAGGACGCGACGATCCATCGGCTGTTCGAGGAACAGGCGCTGCGGACGCCGGACCGTCCGGCGGTAACTTATCGCGGGCGGTCGTGGACGTACCGGGAGCTGAATGCGCGGGCGAACCGGCTGGCCCGCCTGCTGATCGCCAAAGGCATCGGCGCGGAAAGCAGGGTCGGCATCATGGTCAAGCCGTCGCTGGAGATGGCCGCGGGCGTGCTCGGCATCCTCAAAGCCGGAGCGGCGTACGTGCCGATCGATCCGGATTATCCCGAGCAGCGCATCGCTTATGTGCTCGCCGATAGCGGCGCGCCGGTGCTGCTGACGCAAAGCGGCTTGCCCGTGCCGGCGGAATACGGCGGCGAGGTGCTGCGGCTGGACGGCGAGGGAGCAGCGTCCATGCTGGCCGGAGAAGTCGGTCTGTCCGACGAACTCAATCCGCTCACGGCGGCAGGAGCGCATCATCTGGCCTACATGATTTATACGTCGGGCACGACCGGCCAGCCGAAAGGCGTTATGGTCGAGCATGATTCTTTGGTCAACCTGTGCTGCTGGCACAACAGGGCTTTCGAAGTTACTGCCGAGGACCGCAGCGCCAAATACGCCGGGTTCGGGTTTGACGCTTCCGTGTGGGAGCTGTTCCCGTACTGGATAGCCGGGGCGAACATCCATGTGATCGACGAAGCGATCCGGCTGGACATCGTGCGGCTGAACGAGTACTTCGAGCAGCACGGGATCACGATCGCGTTCCTGCCGACGCAGCTGTGCGAGCAGTACATGGAGCTCGACAACCGCTCGCTGCGCGTGCTGCTGACCGGAGGAGACAAGCTGAAGCGGACGGTGGAGCGCCGCTACAAGCTGGTCAA
>NZ_JBZYAO010000064.1:243-25874 GCF_059820445.1 Paenibacillus sp. sgz302190 | reverse complement strand
GACTCGCTAAACTGTACAGCAACAAGCCTTCTGCTGTATGGAACCAAATTTATATAGCACTCATCGCCCACGCCTTGTGTGTCTTGGTGAAGCTTCAAACGGGTACGAAGCATGGACTCTGCAGAGTGTTGAAGCTGATGCGTCAGTACATGGCCAAGAGTTGGGAGAAACTGCTTGACGCCTTGTTCCGGAAACCGACGAAGCCTTCAAAGGGCCGTCAGAAGAAGCCGAAACGAGGACGCTCAAGAAACTCCCCAAAGAAGCACGTGGCGCAAAAGTTGGTGCTGACTAACGAATTCAACCAATAAAAGATAGATTCCCTGAAAATGGTAACACCCCCTTGCTCAAGAGGCCATCGACTTTTNCTCCCCAAAGAAGCACGTGGCGCAAAAGTTCGTGCTGACTAACGAATTCAACCAATAAATGATAGATTCCCTGAAAATGGTAACACCCCCTTGCTCAAGAGGCCATCGACTTTTTAGCTCATTTGCCGGAAGTAACGAATGGAAAAATAAGTATCTAATAACTCGAAAAGAAATTTGTCCATTTTAATCCATTTGATGTTAGCTTCTTTGCAAAGCTAGTGCACTTTTGCAGGCTTTCCGAGCGCTGGCGGCAGCTGCTGGCCTTGCGCGACCGCGTGCGGCATGGCTCCGACCGCAGCTACTGCACTTGCGCGCCCGCAAGCGGCATGGCTCCGACCGCTGCTGCTGCACTTGCACGCCCGCAAGCGGCGTGGCTCCGACCGCAGCTGCTGCACTTGCACGCCCGCAAGCGGCGTGGCTCCGACCGCTGCCGCAGCAACGCGCCGGCTGGCGCGGGCCCCCGCAGCCGCCGGGCGTCGGCTCCCGCGCCCCACCCCACTCCACCGCACGCGGCCGGATCAAGCTTCCGCGCTTCGTTTGGGCTCCGCGGGCTCGTCCTGCTTCGGCTCGGCGACCAGATCTCTTGCCGAATTTTTAAATTCGTGCAGGGTGCGTCCGACAGCTCGGCCGAGCTCGGGCAATTTGGATGGACCAAACAATACCAATATGACGACCAGAATCAACATGAGTCCGGGGAACCCGATATTTTGCAGCATATGCTATCACTCCGATCTTTGAATTAGATTTGGCCTTAATCTTGATTGTGCTTTTTCGGAAATACCGCCACCGCTTCGATTTCGATCAGCCAGTCGGAATTGACCAGACCGGCTACGCCGACCGTGGACCGCGCCGGTTTGACGGGGTTGGTGTCATTGCCGAAAAATTGCGCGTATGCGTCAAACCATCCCTGGTAATCGAATTTATTGTCTTTGCCCGGGTCCGCCGTAACGTACACGCGCAAATAAATGACGTCGGCAAGCGTCAGCCCTTTATCTTTCAACTGTTTCTCGATCGCCTTCAAAATGCCGGTCCCCTGCGTCTTCGTGTCTCCGTAACGTTCGTACACCGTTTTGCCGTCTTTGTTCAGCAAAGGCGGGACGGTTCCGCTCGTGAACAAATAGGAGGAGCCTGCCGGCACGGACACGCCTCCGGATATGGAAGAAGCGGGGTTGCCGTAAAACTCGACTTCGTTGATCGGTTCCTCCGGGTATTTACTTGTCGTTTCCGTCCCGTCCGCATAGGCGGTAACCGTAATCAGGCCGGACAATACGGCGGCTGACAGCAGCAGCTTCATTTTGTTCGCTCTCATCGTTCATCTCTCCTCTCGGTCTACTCTTGCATGACGCGCTGGTGAATCTCCGTTACGACTTTGCGGGCCGATTCGATCGCGCCCGCCTGCCAGGCGGTGATGTAGCTCATATGCTCCCCGGCCAAATAAATCCGGCCGTCCGGCTTGCAGAGCGTCGGATAGTACGCTTTGCGGTCATCGGCCGTATAAGCCGCCCATCCCCCGAGATTGTACTTAATCCCTTTCCAGTTCACGGAAAAAGAAGCTTCAAATTCTTTGTAGTACTGGGGATGAATTTTCGCGCCCTGTGCGAGCGCATATTTTTCCCGCTCCGCAATCGGCATTTTGCCGAGCTTATCCGCATTTGCGCCGAACGTGTAGTAGCCCAGAAGGATGCCTTTTTTCGCGAAATAGTCGGTTGGCGGATAATAAATATTCGCAATATCCATATTGGTCAGCGAGCTTCCGCCAAACAGATGCTCGTCTTCCTCCCAGAACCGGCGCTTGAACTGGAGACCGATTTTGCCTGCGGACGCGTAATTGATTTTGGAGATCGCCGTCGACATCTCTGCCGAAAAATCGGCCGGTATATCTTTCAGAACAGACAGCGGAATCGTGCAAATGCAGTAATCGCCGGATATTTCCTGCGTGGACCCTGTGTTCAAATCTTTATACACAACCGTTACGCCGTCGGCGGATTGCTTGATTTGCACAACTTCGGAATGGAACTTGATGCGGTTTCCGAGCCGCTTTTCAAAAGCTTTCGTAATCTGATCCATGCCGCCGACCGGGTGAAACATCATCATCTGCTGATCGTAGCTGTACTCGTTGCTGAAAAACGGACCGAAGCCGGAATTAATGATCGCCTTTAAGCTGAACGGATCTCTCAGGACGCCGGCATCGAATTTACCGCCGGGTTCTTCGACGTATCCGCCCCTTTCCGAGCCTTTATAAAATAAATCCTCGTTCAAATCGCCCTCTTTTTTGAGATAGGCGACCAATTTTTGCTTCTCTTCCGAAGTCAGCGGCAGGTCGAGCGCATTCTGATTCACCGCCTTGGCGAGCATTTCGGAGACGTAGCCTCTTACGTCCGCTTTGGCGGCCCGCTTCGGAATTTTCCGGCCGGACAGCTCCCCTGCGTTTTCATTGTAGTAATAGCCGCTTTCGTTGACATTGTTGAAAGGCTCGATCGCCACCCCGAATTTGCGGCAGTATTCCAAAGTTACGTGGAATTGGGGAATCCGCATCGGTCCTGCGTTAAAATACATGCCATCGTCAAACCGCGCCACCTGCTTGACTCCCCCGACCTCCGCAACCGCGGTTCCTCTGCGCACGGACCAGACCCGTCCGCCCGAACGCGCCCTTGCCTCCAGCAGCGTGCAATCGTAGCCGGCTTCCCCGAGCTCGTATGCGGCCGTCATGCCTCCGATTCCGGCGCCGAGAATAATAATTTTTTTCCCGTTGCGGTTGGTCGAATTCAAATCGCCGCTTGAAGGAGGCGTATAATCAGCCGCTTTCATCGTCTCCGGCGTAAGCAAACCTAACGTGCCCATAACACTGAAAAGTGCGGCTGATCCCCCAATTTTGCCGACAGTCGTCAAAAATTGCCTACGGGTTATTTGCTCTTCTCTGAACGATGTAGTCTCCATATCCCCATCTCCTTGTTAAAGTTTGATAATCCGCCCTTTTAACGTATCAACGGGACAATCATTCGTCCAGATTATATGTAAGATTATATTACATAAATATTACTTATGCCGCAATAAAAATAGGTTATTTGAAGATTTTTCAAGAAAATGTTAAATTTAATAACAACAATGTCATAATTACGTTAAATATTCTAACATTAAAGGAGGTATATTGATGTCAATTATGAGCAAAAAAGTGATCCAAATCGGAATCGTCAGTGAATTAACAGGATTGACCGAGAGGCAAATTCGCTATTACGAGGACCGGCAGCTTATTTTTCCGGAACGCACCAAAGGAAGAATCCGCAAGTATTCGTTCGAGGATATTCAGAAAATAATGGATATACACGCTAAATTGATGAACGGTTTTCATACGATGGAACTCAAACGGATCATTGCCAATCCTTGACACCGCAGCATCAGATCGATCATATCGAATCGGCCGGAGGCGCTAACTGATGAATACATGGAACCGAATGACATTGATCGAACATTTGACGGAGCTGCGCACCCGGATCATCCGCGTCCTGATCGCGCTCGTCGTCTCGATGGCCGCCGGCTTTTTGATCGCCCAAAAAGTCGTCCTCTGGCTCAAAAATACGCCGCCCGCATCGGAAATGACCTGGAACGTATTCTCCCCGATGGACGGCATTCGCATCTATATGATGATCGCTTTCGCCATTTCCCTGGCGTTGACGCTGCCGTTTATTTTGTATCAGATTTGGGCTTTCGTGAAACAAGGTTTGACGGCGGGAGAGCGGTCCGCGGCGCTTCGCTGCATCCCCTACACGATTTTGTGTTTTGCGGCGGGACTGGCCTTTTCATATTTCATCGTATTTCCGATGTGCATTTCCTTTACCACCGGCCTCATTGAACGCTTGGAGTTGACACAAACCTACGGGATCGCCCAATATTTCGGGTTTATGATTAACATCGTGCTCCCTTTATCCGTTGCTTTCGAGCTCCCGGTCATCGTGATGTTCCTGACCAAGCTTCGCATTCTGAACCCGAAGTGGCTGCACGCTTTCCGCAGATACGCCTATCTCGTTCTGGTCGTTACGGCAAGCCTTATTTCCCCACCGGACATCGTCTCCCATCTGATGGTTGCCGTGCCGCTGTTCGTTTTATACGAAATCAGCGTGCTGCTGTCCCGTTGGGTCCATAACGCTCAAGCAAGCGCGGACAAGCTCCCGGCCATTGACGGAGAATAAAACCGGCCCTGTATTTGACACTGAAACGGTCCGAAAGAAGGTGCGGCAGTGCGGATTGAACAACTGCTTTATATTGTAGAAATTCATCACACCGGCTCCATCTCGTTAGCGGCCGAGCGACTGCATGTTTCGCAGCCCAACATCAGCCAAGCCATCGTCAGTCTGGAAGAAGAGCTGGGAGTTAAAATTTTCAAACGTTCCCGATTCGGAGCGATTCCGACGGAAGACGGCAAAGCGATCATCGGCAAAGCGCAGGAAATTTTGGGCAAGGTGGAGGAGCTTAAAGAGGCGGCATGTTTTCATTCCTCCGAGCTTTCAGGGTTTCTGTCCATCGCCTCCGTGCCGAGCTTGTGCTTGAGCGTGCTCCCTTCCACACTGGCCATTTTCAAAAGCAAATATCCCGCAGTCGAGCTTGAAATGATCGAGCTGGATTATCCGCAAATCAAGCAGGAAGTGCAGAACGGGAAGGTGGACATAGGTCTCGTCGCCGTTTTCAAGCCATATGAAGAACCTAACAAACAGTTGATCTGCGAAAATTTGCTGGAAAGCAGAGTGATGGCTTGCGTAGGCAAAAACTCCCCCCTGGCTGGGCGCGCGAGCATTACTTTCGCTGAACTGATCCACCATCCCGTGCTGGTCAATTCGAGCTTCCTTATTCAAACATTGCAAAAATACGGAACCCCGAATATTTTGTTTAAATTGGGCAATTCGGAAGCCGCCAAGCGCATTATCTCCGAAGGCATCGCCGTCGGATTTTACACGGAAAACGGCCTGAAGTTCGATCCGTATGTCCGCACCGGAAACATCGTTCCTCTGCCGATTACAGGCGACGACGTCGATGTGTCGTTTCGCCTGATGCGTTTGAAAACCCGCCATCTCGCGCTGCCCGGCAAACAGTTCGTCAAGGAGCTTAAATCCGTCATCGACGCTCTGTAACGGCTCAGGCTGCTGAACCCCCTGCCGCCCTCCCCGCGTCAGGCGATAGTCCCCATCTGCCTGGCTGCACGAACAAAACCTGCAAAAGTACATGAATTTACGCCCTTGATACGCGGCTCCGAAGAATTCCTGCAATTGTGCAGGCTTTTTACCGAATTCATGGGCTCAGGTTCACTTTCAGCAAATATCCCTGCACTTTTGCATGTATTTCACCAAAATAAACGAATTTCTCGAGAAAAACCTGCATATTCGCAGGTTTTCTCTTTGTTGTGCTACCTCACGCTCAGTTGTGCAGTTCCACAACCTGCAGCGCTCTGTAGCGTTATGATTTGAAAAATTGCTTTACGGAGCCTTTGCCGTCTCCTGCTTCAATCTCGGCATACGCCCCGCTAATGAACGTTATTTGTGGCGGGGCATGACCGCAATCCATATCATAACAATTTTGGCATGAAAACCAGCAATGAAAAAGAAAAAATTGGCATTCAACCCCCGGTCGGCTTGAATACCAATTTTTAGCGTCAAACTCGTTCTTCAATTTCCGGTCATTTTACGACCAAAACCGGTGCAGCCGCATGCATGACGACGTTATGGCTGACGCTGCCGAGCACGAACTCGCCGATCCCGCTCAGCCCTCTGCTGCCGATGATGATGAGGTCGGCGCCGGTTTCAACGGCATAGTCGAGAATCGTTTTGGCAATCGGACCCTGCCGAACTTCGATGTGCGTATTTGCAAAATCGGCGATTTTGTCCTTAATTTTATTAATCACTTGTTCGGAATAATCCAGGTAATTGTTTTCAATCGTAATGGACGGTATAACGACGGAAGTTCCAAGCACGTAGGTCGGAAGATTAAAAACATGGATAATTTCCAGTTTGGAAAAATGGTTCAGCTTGGCCATCTTCAAAGCGGTATCCAGCGCTTTTTCCGAAGCTTCGGAACCGTCGAAGGCGACAACAATTTTAGCGTACAGCATGCGCACTCACCTCACTGATTTATTAACCTCATTGTAGCTGTTTCAGGCTGCAATGACTGTGAGAAATGTCACTCTGTCCGTTTCAGCGTATTTTCCTGCCCTCGACTGCCAGCATATACATCGTGAGCGACCGGGCCTCCGCTGCCGCCCATTCGCGGTATTCCCGTTCGGCGTCGGCATATTCACGCCCGGTAATAAATCCGTCCCTCTCCATTTGTGGTCCGCGGCTTGAAGCCGTATCCGCCCAAATGCCAATGCGCCGCTCAAAATCGGAATCGGTCCGCACCGCGACCTCATGCTGAGGGGTGACAGCGATCTCTTCCAAACCGGCTTGCCGAAACAGATCGGGAAGCCGGTCGGCAATCGCGTTGTCGAATCCGGCATCGGAGCGCCATTTCAAATAGGCCGAATAAAAGGCAAGCATGCTGGCCGGCGGCTCGGGCTGCCACGCAATCTTTTCGTGATTGTAGTCGGTGATTACGATGCGTCCGCCGATTGCCGCCGCCGCTTTCATCATTTCGAGCGCTTTCAGCGGATCGTTCAGCCAGACGAAAACGCGCGCACAAGTCACGATGTCGAATTGTTCTTGATAAGCAAGCCGATACATATCGCCGGTTTCAAAGGTTAACCCAGGCACATCGCCATGCGTCTCGCGGGCTTTTTCGATCAGCTTCGGATTGCTGTCAATCCCCACTACGCGGCCGCCAGGCCCCACAGCTTCCGCGATTCCGCGTGTAATCGCTCCCGTTCCGCAGCCGATGTCGAGAACGCTCATGCCTTCGGCGAGCAGCTCGGCAAGCCTTCCATGGGAAGATGCCAGCGTTCGGGCATCCAGTATTCCGGTTAATTTTCCGGATAATTCGGCTCGCTTGCTTGCAATATTCGCTTCCATCGTCAGATCCCTCCGTCTTTCCCCTCGATTTTGCTCCTTTCTGCCATTTTATCGGAGGCACACTTATAGGTCTAATACATAATTCAAATAGATTTGATAGTTATTACCTATACCTCGCATCGTTCTTTGAAATAATCGGCCGCTTTTTGAATGAACGCCTGAGCCGATTTTCCCAAAAAGCGGTCGGAGCGGCGCAAAATATCGAAGTCCCGAAAAGGGGCCTCGTCGTGAAACGGGATGCACCGCAGCGTCGGATCGTTGATCGCTTCCATAAGCGGAAGCGGCTGCACCGTGCCCCCGATATTCGCTTTGACCAGACTCATAATCGATGTGGCCGAGCCGGTCTCCATAATAGTGTCCAAAACAAACCCGCGCTTCCGGCAGCAGTCGTCCACCAGCTCCCGCCCTGTGTAGCCTTGGGGGTACATAACCGTCCGGATGCCGTGCAAATCCTCGATCGAGACCGAGTCCCGGTTCGCCCATTCGTGATTTTCGGATACGACCAGCACATATTCTTCCCTGCACAAAGGAATGCGGATAAGCCGGTCATCCGGCGGAGAAGCCAGCCAGATGCCCAGGTCGACTTCGTTGTCCAGCACCAGATTGAACACGTCGATGGACGAAACGACCTTCAGCTTCACGCCCGGAAACTCGGCATGAAAGTCGACCAGCAGCTTCGTCATCCGGTAGTCCAGATCGGACGGCAGGACGCCGACCGTCAACAAGCCCTGGTGTCCGCGGCGCAGCTCCGCAATGGCGTCTTTCGCATTTTGCATATTGCGGACCATCCGCGTGCCGTGCTCCAGCAGCAGGGCTCCGGCCTGGGTCAGCCTGATTTTTTTGCCGATCCGGTCGAATAAAGGCACGTCCAGCTCCTCCTCCAGCGCCCGGATTTGCTGGCTGAGCGTCGGCTGCGATATGCCGATCCGATCGGCGGCCCGGGTCACATGCAGCTCTTCGCAGACGATCAAAAAATGTTCCAACTGGCGTATTTCCACGCGGTCCCCTCCTTTAATCATTGGTTTTTTCAATCATTATAATAAAAACAATTGTATTGATCAATTATTTTGCCGCTTATATACTTACATTTGCATCGATAGCAAACGATATCACTTTTGGAGGCGAGACAACATGCGAAACGTGTATCTCATCTTGGCGCTTTTCCTTGCTTCACTGAATTTACGTCCCCCGATCACTTCCGTTTCTCCGCTTGTAGACACGATCCGGGGCGAATTGGGCATGAACGGGGTCATTGCCGGTTTGCTCACTTCCCTTCCGGTGCTGTGCATGGGTATTTTTGCTCCGTCAGCCGTCAAATTAAGCAAAAAATGGGGGCTCGAGGCGACTGTCGCCCTCGCTCTGCTGCTGATCGGCATCGCCACCGCGCTTCGTGCATGGGCGGCATCGAGCCTGTTCTTACTGCTCACCTCCTTGCTCGCAGGGGTGGGCATCGCGATCGTAGGCCCGCTGCTGTCCGGCTTTATTAAACGGCATTTCGCCCATCGCGCTTCCGGCATGGTCGGCATTTATTCCTTTGCCATGGTGCTTGGCGCAGCTTTAAGCGTCGGGCTTGCGGTTCCTTTGCAGAGCTCGATGAACGGCTCATGGCGCGGCCCTCTTGCCGTGTGGGGCTTGCTCGCCGTCATCGCCCTGCCCTTCTGGTGGGGACTTGCCCGCAAGGGGGGCCATGCAAGCCCTGCCGGGCAGCTGTCGGCAGCAGCCAGCGAACGCTTGCCCCTGACCAATGCGCGTGCCTGGGTTCTGACCTTGTTTTTCGGATTGATGGCGGCTGCGTTCTATTCCTTGACCGCCTGGCTTGCGCCGTCCATCCGCAGCATGGGCTACAGCGCCGAAACGGCCGGCGGCATCCAAACGCTGTTCACCCTGATCTCCCTGCCGTTCACCCTGCTCATTCCGATGGCCGTCCATCGTTATCACAATCGGCTGCTGTGGCTGGTCGGATGCTCGCTGCTCGAACTGATCGGCATAGTGCTGCTGAATTTGCAGCTCAGCCCGTGGCTTGCCGCCGTCCCGCTTGGCATCGGCGCCGGCGGTCTGTTCCCGCTCGCGCTGATGCTGCCGATCGACGAAACGCGGAGTGCGCCGGAAGCGAGCGCCTGGTCGGCCTTAACGCAATCCGGCGGCTACATATTGGGCGCGCTCGGCCCGCTGCTGTTCGGCAGCATCCATGATGCGGCGGGCAGCTATGTCCAGGCCTATTACGGTCTGGCGGTCGTTATCGCGCTGCAAATCGCCGTTGAATTCGTAATCGGGAACAAAAAAAGGCGGCCGCAGCAACGGACTGACCCTGCCGGGCGAGGCTGAATCCCGCAACCTCCCATTGCTTGACAAGCCGCAGCGCTTTTCATATATTAAGAAAAATGAATGGAGGTTCACGGTATGCAAGTGCTGAAAGACGAAGTCCGCCGCTCGATTTTGCGGGTTGCCGGAGAAACGTTTCTGGAGTCGGGGTTTGCCAAAACTTCCATGAAAGATATTGCGCGGGAGGCCGGCGTCGCCGTCGGGAACCTGTACCGCTACTTCCCTCATAAGGAAGCTTTGTTCGATGCCGTAGTCACGCCCGCCTATGACGGGCTGCTGAAGCTCGTCCGCGAAAACGAGCCTGAGCCGCTCACAGTTCTCGCCATGCTGGAGCAGATCGGGCATATTTTTTCCGGGCTTGTGCTTGAGCATCGGGAAGGTCTGCTGATTTTGCTGTACGGCAGTACGGGGACGCGGCACGAGGGTGCCAAAGAGGAGTTTTTTCGCACCTTGACCGAACATGTGCAGGCGCATCTGGCCGGCCTCAGCCGGGAAAAAGCGTCTCCGGCGCTGAGCCCGGACGTTGCCAGACCGCTCGCCGTCGCTTTTCTCGAAGGCTACTTTGAAATTATCCGGCTTCATGCCGGCCGGGATGCGATCGGCGAAATTACCCGGCAGTACGTCGAGGTCTGGTTCACCGGATTACAGCGGTTGTTGTGAGCGAGGCGGCGAGGCGAGACCTGAATACGACATGTGTCGAGACGGTGAAAGGGATATATTGGTTATAATAACAACAACTATACGTCATCATCATCAAGAAATAGTTCATTTAAAATTTTGTCTTTATTGTTCAGAAAATGCTTCATTATTGTAAAATGATCTGTAGCCTCAAGCACGGTTTTTTCGATACCTTTAGACGTTAAATTATAGACTATTGAATCTGGATATGCCATTAATATTGGGGAGTGCGTTGATATTATAAATTGGGCGTTTGCTTTAACTAACGAATGAATTCGTGATAGCATAGCCATTTGACGATAGGGAGACAGCGCTGCTTCAGGTTCGTCGAGAATGTACAGCCCATTACCACCGAAGCGATGTAAGAATGTAGCAAAGAAAGATTCGCCATGAGACATCTGATGCAGCGATTTACCTCCATATGAATCAATAATACGGCGTCCCGGTGATGGTTCACGATCCAGTTCATCCACACTCGTTGCAAAGTTATAGTAACTTTCTGCTCTAAAAAAGAAACCGTTGCGAGGTTTTTTTACACCACGAATTACTTTAATGTAGTTATATAAATCAGAGTGCGTTGACTGTGTGGAAAACGTAAAGTTAATTGTCCCTCCTTCTGGGTTAAATCCAATGGCCACGGCTATTGCTTCTAACAATGTTGATTTTCCCATCCCGTTTTCCCCAACTATGTAAGTTACTTTTGGATGAAAATCCATTTTTTTTAACTCGCTAATTACTTTTAGATGAAATGGATAGCGCTCAAATGAAGGCACTAATTCACGAAGCAATTCGATACTTCTAATAAAACTATTCATTTCGATCATAGTATCACTCCGTTTAGGATACCGCTTCAGCATCTTTTTTCTGCGATAGACATTTTTAAGATACGTGATCCGTCTTTTAGCGTTGTAAGTGTTAAAGGTCAGGCAAAAGAGTAATGGCTTCTTCCGCCATTTCGAGTAATTGAATTGATACTCTGGCCTTCTCCGCCAGTTTCTCATCCGTATCTGCTTCTGAACATTGATCAATTATTTTTGAAATTAGCATACTGCAACGTAATCCAGCGGATGCCAAAAAACCAAAACGAGCAAGCCGATCATTACCATCCCATCCCGCATCTAATAGTCCATGATAGTAGTGATCGAATAATTCGTCCGCAAATTTCTTTATATCAACCGATGATCCTACACCAGAATGTAGAAATAAACCGTACAACCTTCCTAATTCCTCTCCTAGCCCAGCCACTCCAGCAAAGGCCCAATCAATTGCGATCATTGTTCCATCTTGCTGTAAAAAGAGATTTGGTTCCCATGCATCGTTATGTGTAAATACCTTTGGCAGACCCTCTAAAGCTTTCAGTAATTGCTGTCGCTGTTTATGAAATTTCGCATATCTTTTAAAAATTTCATCAGGGAATAACTCTCGAATGTATGAATGCTGCCATGTGTTTTCATCGCAAGCTGCCCCATTATCATATTTATTGCATTCTTGTACCCAAGACGATAACCAACTTTTACACAGAAATGATTCAGATGGCAGTTTTTCAGTCACTAGGTATGAACCATTAAATTTCCCCAGTATGTATACGGCTTCCTTATAGTGATTTGGCGACCAGTTTCCGTCGATGTAATTTGTTACTTCTTCCAGCCAAATCCATATTGAACCATCATCTTTATCTTCAACACCTAAACATCGCGGCGCTTTCAGCATAGAAGGAAGCTTGTCTAACAATCCTGATTGGTAGACTAACGCTTCCCTTCTCCAATAGTTATAATGACTTGATTCATTAGCTGCAGCAGATGGAATAACTACTTTTAAAATTACCGTCCAAGGAATTATGTGATCTTTCTCAATAGCAATTCCGTGAACCCGATAGAGCCCGCCTGTTACAGCATTAGAAGCCTTCCATCCCAAGCTGGAACAAGACCATTCACCAAGTAATAATCTTTCGTTACCAATATGCTTACGTACATACTGACAAAGAAGTTCTTCTGAAATATTTCTCTTTATGGTTATCATTGTAAGATTAAACAACCTCCACAAAAACGTATACACATATGGTTAAATTGCTCTGGCTTTCTCTGACACTCATAAATAGCCCCTTTACCTTAAATAAAACTTCTCTTTTATCAAACATATTACAAACTTCTGAATGCAAGGTCTAAAGCAAGTCGTATCTTACTCTACGAACACCCTCAATTATGTGGTTTACCTTTTCTGTTGATTGAGTAACTTCAATCATGTGTTCTGCTTCGTTAGTCATGAATTTTCATTTCACCTTGTATCAATGGATCAGACTTCATCGGACACGGCAAATTAATCCTTGGTTATGAAAACATTGTTTTTTGGATCATATTCTAAAGTGTATTCTTTGGCATCACCATTAAAATCTAACACATGAGATTGCTCAGTCATTTCTGTGCCTGAATCATTAATATTTCCTAAATAGACGGCGAGTTTCGAGAAATCGTGATTATTTGTCTCATCTAAGGAAGTAGTCAACATTGTAGTTGTGAAGGGACTACCAGATATCAATTGACCATTTATAACAACATCTTTAGACAGAAAATTAACTGGCAAGTTATTATCAGGTTGATTTTCGATATTAGGATTATAAACGTTTGAGGTGTGCATCGAATAACTATCTTCCCAAGAAACTGTGTTTTTCTCAAATGGGTTAAACGCAATCCATGAGACAGAATGTTCATTATTAGTAGCTTGCTTGGCAATGATAATTTGTAGTCCTTCTTGTTGGATTTTGTTTAGGGTTGCCGAATCGAAATTGATATTAAGAGAGTAATTGCTCACTACCATTCCACCTTTCGCAGTTCACAAATAATGGGCGACATTAAGATTATACTTTAGAGTAATGAATTATGAATTGGTCTGTTTTAAAATCCATGTTTTATTTTATGCCATATTCAAACTCAATTTCATGGCGTACTGGAATACCTTCATATCCATTCAATGGAATCGTAGGTTTAATCTTTCTGGCTTCCATGATTGCATTGTGATGGATTGCTTTCAGATCAAGTCCTCTTTTCTGATAATACTTAATCGCCCTTATGTTATCATTTGATGTTATAAGCCATACTCTTTTGCAAAATTGTTCTTTTGCCTTTTGAACAACCTTATTGATTAAGTTGCTTCCTATTCCTTGGTTCTCGATTTTACTATCCAAAGATACAATTTCACATTCATCATTTTCGATATTGTATGTGATAAGACCCATGATTTCCCCATCAATCGAATATACGAATCCTGATAGTTTTTCTAAGGTATGCACCCGTCCTCTTGACACAACTATTTGACCCCTAAAATTAACAACATGCTTTTTGAGTTCTTCGTCAATCTCCCTGATAATCACAAGTGCCTACCCCCATTAGCTGAAAAATGGTTCATAATGAAATTGCTCTTTTATTCAATCAAACTGGTGTTTACCTAAATGTTTATTAAGCCACTCCATTGACTTTTCAAGCATTCCAAGTGTAATGTGATGGTTCACATTTGGATACTCAACTAATTGTAGATCATCTGAAGGAATATTATGTGGCGACATGACATCCATAAAATATCTTTGGCTTTCGATAGGAATCGTATTATCCGCTTTGCCATGTAACAAGAGCAGTGCTCTTTTTCCATCCAAATTTATATGAGACGCTGGGTCATGCTGTTGTAGAGAAATCTTTTCGTTAAAACTCATGGGATTTCTGCCATCCTTTTCGCGAAATAATTCCTCACATTTTACCCATGCGCATGAGCCATTTATAACTATCGAGGCTTTCAGACGAGAATTTTCCGAAAAAATACCTGCGGCTATAAAACCGCCTGTTGAGTGGCCTATAATCCCAATATTACTATCCGTTTTAGATAAATCAGACACTATTGTATCTGCTTCCATAACACCTTGTAGAACCACATTCCAAAAATATTTCTGTAATACTAACGGATTAAAATAGTCAAGGTTTCCTCTTTCACCATGGTAAGGCAGTTCAGGAACAATGACCTTGTATCCCCAACTTGCTATTAACGATGCAAAGAAAAAATAATCATTAACGTTTGATACCCACCCGTGATATAAAAGAACAACACCGATTGGTTTCATTGAAGGATTGATTTGTAAACATGGAATACCGCAAATGTTTGTTTCGAAGCCCATTATGTATCCCTACCATTTTTTATATATAATCGTGCTTTCATTTATCCTTAATCATGATTTTGCCTTTGAGTTCTTTAGCTTGTTCATCCGAAATTTCAGTTAAAATTCCAACTTGACCCACATCCTCAGTATATATTCCCAGCTTCAAATTATCCATTAAATTCCTGAACGGAAACCTAAGTTTACGAATCAACTTGCCATCCCCTCACATCAGAGTTAACATTCACACACTCGAAGAAGGGAAGGGGATGAGAGGGGTTAAGGATAGCATGGGGATTTTGGAATTTTAACGAGCAAACAGCATGGAATTGATCCATGCCATCTGTCGCTAATTTTTATTAAATCCCTGTAAGAATGACATTATCGAAAGAGCTTTAGTCTTGTTCCCGTTTACTCGCCGCGACTTACACGAAAACCTTGATCGGGGCCAAACCCATTCGCCTCGAACTTGCCCCGAAAAGATAACTCGTTGTTGCTGACGTCGCCGATCCAACCGCCGCCCTTCACAACCCGGAAAGAACCGCTATTACTATCCAAGTCTCCGAACCAGTTCCAGCACCATTCCCTTACATTCCCTGACATATCGTAAAGTCCTAACTCGTTGGGGCTCTTGAGGCCGATAGCTTTTGTTTTGTTATTGTTGTTTTCTATGACAGGCCAATTCCATTCTCCTGATAAGAATTTGTCCCCGGCGTTTCTCCAATACCACGCTATTTCATCTGCATTATTGCTTCCGCTGTATGTGTAACTCTTGCTCATCTGCCCCCCACTTGCAGCATATTCCCACTCCGCTTCTGTCGGTAATCGGTAACCGTTAGCTCCTGCATTGATCGTTACTGTCCATTTTATATTATCGTTATCGCTCTTATTATTCGGGTCTTTTTTATTCTTGTCTATATTGTAATACGGTTTGAGGCCCTCTTTTATACTCCTTTTATTACAGTACTCAACAACGTCATACCAGCTTACCATTTCTACCGGCAAATTATCGCCCTTGAATCCCGAGGGATTACTTCCCATTACCTCAATCCACTCTTTTTGAGTTACCTCATATTTGCCGATATAAAAGTTCGATATTGTTACACTTTTTCCATAGTAATTGGACTTTGTGTTTATAAAAGTCCCGCCTTTAACTAATACAAGGCTATCACTCTTTTCAGGCTTTTCTTGTGAACAAGCGCTGACAACAACCATTATTGCCATTAAAAGGAAAATTGGTAACTTTCTCATGGATATGTCTCCTCGTATAGCTGATAGAAAAAATGATAGGCTCATGACTTTTGTTGAAATATATAAGGCCGCCAGTTGTGAGACCGGCAGGCCTTATTCTCAATATGCTGGAAACAGTCTGGCGCCT
Organism: Paenibacillus sp. sgz302190; assembly: GCF_059820445.1. NCBI lineage: Bacteria > Bacillati > Bacillota > Bacilli > Caryophanales > Paenibacillaceae > Paenibacillus > Paenibacillus sp. sgz302190. The sequence goes on along the minus strand of NZ_JBZYAO010000064.1, from coordinate 10,004 downwards.
GTCAGCTGCCTGCTGCAGTTAACCTGTTACCATACCGTTACGTTAGAGCTTCCACTGCTTTGATATCCTTCTGTCGCTAACACCTGGTAAGACCAACTGCTCCCCAGATTCATTCCTTTGCTCGCCCAGGCGTTAACGTGATTGCTAAAAGTGATAACGGCGTTGGTTCCGGTCGCTCTTTTCGACTGTCGGACACTCCAGAACTGGGCGAACGTTTGCGTGCCGTCAATGGAAGGTGCGTTGTATCGCATAGTCGTATATATGTCATATGTGCCCCCATCACTGGTCACGGTGCCTTTGTACGTTCCGGTAGGTCTATAAGTGCCCCAGCTATCAACGACGTAATATTCTATGAGTGAGTTTCTCGTCCATCCGTAGAGGGTCAAATACCCATTGCCGGACGGCGCCCAGACGCCGGCATTATAGTTTATTGTCCTAGTTGGCGAACCGGTAGTCCACCCTTTGCCGACAACAAAGTTCCCGCTATTTGACCATGTAACACTGTAATTGCCGCCAGATCCATTGACAGCATTTACTGTCCCGCCACCGTCGGTCCAATTTTGCCAATAGTCCGTCGCTGCATTTGAGGTTGCTGCAAACAAGCTAAAACTCATTGAAGCCGCCATACATACAGTCAAGATTTTCTTATTAAACTTAAACATAATCTACCTCCTAAAATTTTTTACTTGTTACTGCTTACCTAGTGCCATATTCCGCGACCTTCTCGACTCTCACCTCCTTTCTAAGAAAATTATAAAAGGTAAGCGCATACATTACATTTAAGAAATTAAAGATTTATCCCCATATTTTTAAGAATAAAGTCCAAATGAGCAAGAATTTAATAAAAGCTTGTGAATAGAAAATAACCCTCTCTGCAATCGGGAGGGCTGAGTGAATATGGCGGCTATTATTTTTTAATCCTCTCGATATCTCCTTACCACGCACTCCACATGTGTTGAGACGGTGAAAGGGATATAATGGTTTTGAGCAATGCTTTGTAACTTCACAGGTAGGAAAACAGGACTATAAGATGTTGGTTAACTTCTTCGACTTTCTGGTATCTTTCTCATGAATCGATTTTGGTCACGTTCGAAACCATATTGTTCATATAATCCATGTGCATCTCGTGTTCCTAAAATCCCCGTCAGCTCCTTTAGTTCTTCTGATGTTGTTAGTGATTCGATTAATTTCTTCCCAATGTTTTTTCCTCTGTACTCTTCATCAATATATACATCGCATAACCAATACATTGTTGCACCGTCTGTTACTACTCGGGCAAATCCAATTTGCTTACTTCCGTGATATACTCCATAACAAATTGAGTTTTCAATTGATTTTCTTATTCTTGTTACGGGTCTCTTGTTTGCCCAGTAACTCTTTGATAAATAATCCACTATGACATTCAGATTCAATAATGACTTATCATCACTAATCAGGTATTCCCCAAACTCTTCTCTCATAAAAACCACTCCCACATTTTAAATATATTAGGTTTAAAGGTGAATCTGCCTGATTCCGCTCCCCCTGAATGCCTCGAGCAGACCAAGGGACATAAGTCCTGCAGCGTGAATACGGTGTTATACGAGCCATTCTGCGAAAACCTCTGACCTTCAAAACGCTTGAAAACCTACATGTATCAAGGGATTCCGGCGATTTTTGAGAAACGCAAATATCCTTCAAATAACCCGGTTTTTCGTACAAAGCGTAACAGCTATAAATGGTGGTGACGAGCGGAAAAAGCAAGCGGGCCACGTGTTCTTCAGGTTCGCTTGCTTAAATTCATTTATTATAAATGACTGGTGTTTTACATTCCCAACGCTCCCAAAGCAAAGGATCTGTGGCCAGTTCCGTTATGAAACGACCCACGTTCCTTCTGCTTGTTTTTCCAGGATTAAATAATGGGCTTCTGACGGGGGAGCTAGTTAATTCATAAAGGCTTACTTCATCGTAATTGACTAACGTGTCCGGTCTTACGGCAACCCAACTGACATACTTATTTTCTTTTCCCAAAACGTCAACCAAGTAATCGGCTGCCATTACATTGTCACGATGCGGGGGCAGAAGCACGCTCAATGCAGAGAAGATCATCCTCTCCCCCCAGGAATGAGACTCTCCTATTGAGCGATTCGTATAGCCCGTTGTACTCATAAGGATTAGTTTTATTTTGCGCTCGGACGTCTTCACAGTTTCGCTTACTTTCTGAATTGCATCTGTAACCAACTTACGAGGTTTTCCGAACATCCCCCTGAGAGTAGGGGTGTGACCGAGACAAGAAATCACCACGGTACAATCGCTCAGCAGATGAGTCAGTTCGGTTCGACCAAGCTCGCTAATGTTTCCCTTCACGATCTCAACGTATGAACTTTTCTCAATGTCAGGATCAAGAACAGCTGTTTTTCGGATAAGTATCCTTGTTGGAATGCTGCAGCTAATCAATTCCCTGACCACTTGCCGACCAGTGGCTCCATTTGCTCCTAGCACAACGATTTTCATGCGTTATTCGCTCCTCTCCGCTCATTTTCGTCAACGTTCCTCCCTTTTACAATCAGAAATACAGCCAGAATCAATTCGCCAAAAGCCGTCGGCGCATTTAAGAGCATATAGGCCGGACTTGTGATCGAAATCCTGTCCAATAACAGAATCAACGTAGCGACAATTGTACAGATGGAACCTATCATCCCCCATATGGCCAACCATCTTGGAATTCGTCCAGTTGTGAAGAAGCAATAATACAGAATTAAGCTGCCGATACTCCATGGCAAAATCATGCCAATATGATTAACAAAATCCCGACCCTGCCGAAGCCATTCTGCATTCCATTCAAAGATAACTGCGTTTACAGGAGTGGCCGATGCTGCACTTTGGCTGACTTCCAATAAAAGGGGTAGAAAACCGATTCCGATGAAAAGAAAACCTGCACCAATCAATTTGAAAGCGACAAATCCTGTTACGAATCGCTCGCTGTAAGTCTTTAGAAGGGAATAAAACAATACGGTTATACCAACATATGCTACAGCCATTGCCGCTTGAAAGAAAGTCGCTGTCAACACATGCTTTTCTAGATCAGGCAACTGTTCCAAATAATCGGAACGTTCTAATGCAGGCACAGAGCTTAAGACACCGAATATCATGCTGCTTATAAGAAGCAGTCCTAACTGGATCGTCGTTCGTCTATTTGTTTTAATAACCGTTCACTCCCCGATATAATGAAATGTACTTATTACATCATATCGGTTCCCGGCAATAACGCGGTAGCTACTAAAGTAGGGTAGGAAAGAAGGCTGTGACATTTCCAAGCAAGATCGCTGTTTTTCTGTTTGATTTTATGATGATTCTCTCTTTTCCGCCAGAAGCTTCCCAAGGGACGCCTGATTGAATCCTTTGATGATCAGCCAAAGCGTCATGGTCATCTCCTGCACAGCCAATGGTACATATAAAATGCTCAGGTGAAGGTCGGGTCTGAATAACAGGAATAAGTCAACAGCGACGTATATAACTCCTCCCATCAAGCCCCAGCCGGACAACCAGCGAGGGATGAATCTGGTGAGATAGAAGAGGGGGTATAGCAACATAGCCCCGATGATAAAAACAATCGTCAAAACGGGGGTAACTATGTCTTTGGTCTGAAGCAAGACATTGCCGCCAGCGATGACTTGTTTGATCAACTTGCTGCACTGAGATTAAGGGCAACCCAAGGTCACGTACTTTTTAAGTATTCCGAGAAGAAGGGCTTGGTCTGCCACAGGACCGGATATCCATGTTTCTCCATTCGGATCAGGAGTGATGTCCAGCCCATCAAACCAATTTTTCCATTGCTGTTCCAGATGACCCTTTACTTTAATTTGATAGGTTTGAATTTGGCATGACAAGATTTCTTTCATGATTACTATGATGAGTATAGTATATTAGCTGCAAAGGATGACCGTGTAGATACTAAAGTATGCTTTGAAATAAAAAAAGATCTCAAGCATCGCCTTTAGGCATTGCTTGAGACCGAAACAGGTTGCAGATCAAGCTTTAAATCAGCCCGAGTTCTCTGGCACGGGCGATCGCTTCGGTTCGCCTTTTCACCTGCAATTTATCAAAAATGTTGCGATTATACCCCTTCACTGTACTTAAAGCAAGGAAAAGCCGATCACTTATTTCTTGATTGGAGTAGCCTTGGGCGATCAATTGCAGAACTTCCAGCTCACGCTCACTTAAGGCCTCGACGAAAGGCTCGAAACGGATGGGGGAGCTATGTACAGCGAAATCGTAGAGCTTTTGTTCATGATGCATGTTTGCCAGCAAAAATTCGGTATATTCGGGCTGAATGCGACGGGCAGCCGCTGCGGTTAATAAATCAAGCATGGACTTTCCTTCCTCAATAAAAAGACGGACGAAGCCTTCATTTTTCGCCCGTATCAAAGCATCATTTAATCTTTGCAGCGCCCTCTCCATATTGCCCTGGACTTGAAAAGCCAGAGCTTGGAGGATCAGTAGCTTAAGCTCGTCATTCTTCCATTGCTTCGATTTCGCTTGATCATACAAGGTGCCCAGAATGGCAAGAGACGCTTTTGCATTTCCTTGGAGCATATAGATTCTTGCCTGCAGTACAGGGAATTCGTTCGTTTCCAGGAGCTTAACCGTTTCCGCAAAGTTACCGTGATGAAGAGAAATAAGAAGCTCCAAGTGTTTCATTTCGCCCCGCAGACGGTTGTAATGTTGATCTTGCACTTCATGGCGAGCTTTGGTTAGCAAAGCTTCCGCCGCTGAAATCTCTTGTCTTGCGAGCTTCAATTTTGCCGCAAATAATTCGTTTTCCACTAGCCTGTCCGTATTCTCGATCTGCTTGGCTAACCGCATACTTTGTTGTATATGCTGTTCGGCGGCATCTAGGTTGTTCCGTTCATACCCTATTCGAGCCATACCCAAGTAGGCATCACAAGCAACCAGCAAGGGTGGATCGCCAGCGAGTTGAATGACTTGTTGATAGGTTTGCGCGGCCAGGCTCAATTGATTGTCCGACTCCTGAATTTCGCCTATACCTAAAGATGCCATTAGCGTAATCATGATATGTCCAATGCGCTTGCTGATTGATAACGCTTCTGTATAAGCCCGCCTGGCGGCCGCGCGATCAGCCTTCAACTGGTAGGCAACGCCTAGCGTCCAGGTTGTTGCAGCACGTACAGGCAGATTATGTGGATGCAAATGCTCCAGAGCGATGAGGGATTGAGTCATAATGGTATCCGCATCGTGCCGAGTAACTCCGAGCGTGGCCCTGATCGATGCGATATGTCCGATTAGACCTTGATCCACCTCATGGGGATTTATATGTGACATGGCGGCTTCTGCAGCGGACAGTTTCTGTTCGATTCCGTCCAGTTGACTGATCATCAACAGTGCGGAAGCATAAATGACCCAGAGCGATGGCCGCTCGTTGAGCGTGGGCTCATCCTGGTGCTTTAACCAGTTTAATACAGTCCTGGCAGCGCCGCGAAAATGTAGAGGCATTCCTTTCCCTTCGATTAATTTTGCGGCACGATTCACATCTTGAGCCGCTGCAGCGTGCTGAAACGCTTCGATCTCCAGTGCATTCTCCTCAAACCAATGGCTCGCCCTCATGTGCAGAGCTGCCCTCTCATCGGCCTTGTCCTTGTTGACATGGTACAAACGCTGTCGCAACAAATCGGCAAAAAGATGATGATAACGGTACCAATGCCGCTCGCTATCCAACGGAATGATGAAAAGATTGGAACGCTCGAGATGCTCCAGGATGTCCTGCCCTCCCTTATCGCTCTGCAGCACCGCATCACAAAGGGAAGCGCAAAAGCGATCAAGAATGGATGTTTGAAGCAAAAAGGTGTGAACCTTATCGGACTGCTGCTTCAGCACTTCCTCCATCAAATAGTCCAGCACGAAACGGTGGCTGCCGGTGAAGGACGAAATAAATTGGGCCGTATCCGAATAGCCCTGTATAGAAATAGCCGCTAGTTGCAACCCGGCAATCCACCCTTCAGTGCGCGCTTCCAGGGAAGACACCTCTGCAGATGAAAGATGAAGTCCCATGATTTGATTGAAAAATAATGTCGTTTCACTCCGGGTGAACCGCAGGTCATTTCCACGTAGTTCCGTCAGCTCGTTTTTTGCTCGTAATCTGGCAATGGGCAGTTGCGGCTCTTCACGTGTCATGATGATCGAGTGCATATGTAATGGCTGATGATCGATCAGAAAAGAAAGCGCGTTATGCACAACTTGAGATTCAATGACATGATAGTCGTCAAGAACGAGAATGAAAGGATCTGTAGCGGATGATAGTTCATTGACTAAAGTAGTAAGGATATATGTAATCGGCAGCGGTTGCGGAGATTGCAAGGCTTTCCAAACCCCTAGGTCGCTAACGTTCACAATTCTCTTTATAGCCTCGATAAGATGAAGGAGAAAGCACGTCGGATCGTTGTCTCCTTCATCCAGCGATAACCAAGCGGTCGGACGTTTACAATCAGCCAGCCACTCGCTTACCAGCGTTGTTTTTCCATAGCCCGCAGAAGCGGAGATTAATGTCAATTTTCTTTTCTGGCCCTCGTCCAAGCGTTTGAACAAATGTGAACGGAGAACCACTTTCGATCGCACTGGCGGTATGTGCAGCTTTGTGGTTAATATAGGTACGCTCATAAAAGTTCTGCACCACATTTCATTTCATATTTATTACGTTTAACAACTCCTACAACTATTGTCGCCAATTCATGAATTCAGATCAATCTATTTCCCCATATATTTTAACAATATCCTTCAAAAACGATGATCCCAGTCCGTTCCCTGTCATCATGGAGATGTGTCGATCTGGTATAATTTGCGAATCAGCATCGCATTGCTCACGGCAGCATCCAGAATTGACCGACTAATAACTTCTCAGTATGATCATACTATCAGCTTCATATATCACTTAAAAATCAGTGCGTATATCTTTTTCTGCATATAACCCATTAGCGCCCGGTTCGTATATCTTGGCTGAGAAAATCAAAGTTATGCGAACACAAAGCAAGCACAACCCCTTTACAATGTTCTTACCTGAGCATTTATTTATAGCACACTGTCAGTTCTATCCGATTATCTTCCCGATTATGCACAATACGCTCCACAAGTTTCTTTAAAGCCTTATTCTTCTCTTCATCCGTAGCCGCGGCGCTCCACATCTCTATAAATCAATCAATTTGTTCATGCATCTACTCCACCGTAGGAACTCTCTTCTCATCTGCAATATTGAAAAAACGAATAGCCCTCTCTGTCATCAGGAGGGCTGAGTAAATACGGCGGCTATTATTTTTTAATCCTCTCGATATATCCTTACCACGCACTCCACATGTATGGACTGCCGAGCGTTGCGCAATTGTTTGCCGGTAGATAGGCAATTGCGTCCGTACGCCACTGCGCTGAAGATTTACCGACTCAACAATAAAAATCCCTTCCCAACATCGAAAGATGTTGCTGGGAAGGGACGATCTTCAATTGCCTCTGGACATCTTCGCCTATATCAGGCCTGATTTTTGCAAAAGTCTTTGAATAATGCTCGCAACCTCAGCCCTGGTGACGGACGCCTTCGGCGCAAGCCCGGCGGCACCTCGTCCAGATACAAGGCCAGCCTGCACGCTGTCCGCAACACTGCTTTGCGCCCAGCCGGACACGTCTGCCGCATCTCCAAACGGACGAAGTGGTGCATCTTCCGCTTGAGCGGAAAGCTTTGCTTTCAGTCCGGTAATCGTCATCGCTCTGGAGAGAATCATCATTGCCTGTTCTCGAGTAATCTTGTCGTTCGGCCGGAACGTGCCGTCCTCGAACCCGCTAATCAGTTGATACGCATAAGCCGTGTTGACCGCGCTGCTGTACCAATCTGACGTCTTCACGTCAGCGAACGCCGTTGCCCCATTTTCCGGTTTCAGTCCCAATCCGCGTACAAGAATGGCTGCAAACTCGGCACGAGTGATATCTTGATCGGGACTGAACCTGCCGTCGCCCGTACCATCAATGACCATCCGTGATCCCATATCGTTGACAGCGTCTTTCGCCCAGTGGTTCGCGACATCAAGGAATTCGAGCGGATGCCAGACGACAGAGTACGTACTGTTGGTCAGGCTGTTGAGTTTGGTGTAATACTTGCCATCGATCACAACGACCTTGGTCGGCACATGACGTACCGTTCCGTCCGGCTCGACGACTACTCCCGTGGTAATCTTGTTCGGGTCCACACCGTCCGGAACGGCAATCGTGCGTTCCACATAGGCGTTGAATTTCGATACTTCGATAGTTCTATATCCGTAGGTGCCTCTAACTTTAAATTCCATCGGCGGTGCGACAATCGTAAACGTTCCTTTGGCTGCCGCATTCTCCACGACTTTTACCGTATCGGCTGGCGACGCGGCAATTTCGACCTGTACCTTGATGTCCAGCAAAGCAACGGACTTCCCGAACTGATCGGAGATGGCGCTGATATTGATTTGCTGCGCCGGCAGAGTATACGTTGCCTGATCCGTTTTGATCTCTAAAACTGCCTGTTTATCCTCCATGTTTTTAACCATTTGACCATTCAATTCGCCAACAACTACATCGGACTTCGTGTTGACCAGAATCGTCACCACCGCATGCTGACCTTCCACTGCGAGCTTGTCATCCAGCTTCTTTTGGTCGACGGCTATGGTAGTTACGGTTTGGTCATTCCGCTTGGTTTTCGTTGCCGTTCCTGCATTCTCCGCCTTGCCGTTGACCAGAACATCTACCCCTGTATTGGTTGTCGCCGGTGTAGTCGATGGCGCATCACTGCCACTACTGCTGCCGCTGGGTGGCGGGCTCGGGATGACCGCGGTCGATTCGGCAGAGGATGTACTGCTACCGACGCCATTGATCGTCTTTACGGTGAACGTATAGCTCGTTCCGTTGGTCAAGCCAGTAATGGTAATCGGGCTTGCCGTTCCAGTTGCTTTGATGTTTCCTGGTGACGCCGTTACCTCATACTCCGTAATCGCGCTTCCCCCGTCATCAGTCGGGGCCGTAAAGCTGACGGTTGCTTGACCGTTTCCGGCAACCGCCGTCACATTCTCCGGCGCTGCCGGAACGGTTGCCGGAGTTGCGCTTACCGTAAGGGAAGCCGCGCTGTCCGCCCCGGAGTTGGTCGCCTTCACGACAAAATAGTACGTTGTACCGTTGGTCAAGCCCGTTACATTATAGCTATATACTGAACCGCTTACTGTAGCTACTGCCGCTCCATAGGTGCCGGAAGTCACGCTTTGGTAAACCTTATATCCTGTTGAACCGGATACCGGATTCCACGCAAGGCTGACTTGCGCATTTCCTGCAATCGCGGGCAGCAATACCGGTACTCCGAGTGATGGAACTTGCGGAGTCGCGCTCATTTCATTGGAGTTCGCACTTTCACTGCTTCCGTTAACTGCTCTGACAACAATGTAATAGATGGTTCCATTTGTAAGTCCCGTTAGATCCGTACTATACACGGAACCTCCGACCGTAACAGCCGCCATTCCGTAGGAAGCGGAGGCAGTAGATGTATATACATTGTATCCGGTCGCTCCGGATACGGGATTCCAACTGATGGTAATCTGTCCGTTCCCCGCTGCTGCCGATACGATCATAGGCGCACCAGGTACATACATCGTGTAGCTCTCGCTCATCTCGGCACTATTGGTCATGCCCGATTTTACCGCAATCGCCTTGATCGTCATCGCGCTCGTCACGCTGATCGGCGTGCTGTAAGCCGTACTGCTAGCGGT
>NZ_JBZYAO010000064.1:0-224 GCF_059820445.1 Paenibacillus sp. sgz302190 | reverse complement strand
GATCGTGTAGCTCTCGCTCATCTCGGCACTATTGGTCATGCCCGATTTTACCGCAATCGCCTTGATCGTCATCGCGCTCGTCACGCTGATCGGCGTGCTGTAAGCCGTACTGCTAGCGGTTGGCGTGCTGCCGTCGGTCGTGTAGTAGATCGTCGCTCCAGAAGTTGCCGTGGACAACGCTACGGTCGTGCCCGACGCTACCGCGACGCCGGACGGATTCGCTG
>NZ_JBZYAO010000063.1:0-26070 GCF_059820445.1 Paenibacillus sp. sgz302190 | reverse complement strand
GGAAGTAGCAAATGGGAAAATAAGTATCTAATAACTCAAAAAGAAACTTAACCATTTTAATCCAGTCGATGTTAGCTTCTTTGCAAAGCTAGTGGGTTTTTCCTGCCGAAATGGTTCATTTTGGCGAAAAGCCTGCGATTGTGCAGGAATTTTTGCTGAAAGTGAACCTGGGACCATGTCCCCGCTGAAAAGCCTGCACAATTGCAGGAATTTTTCGCAACAAGCGTGTCCAGGGCGCAAATTGATGTATTTTTGCAGGTTTTTTTCGCGTCACCAGCTAGGTAGTTAGGCAAATTGTGGCTATCGACTCTGGCGCAGGGGGTTTTCAATAGCCGTATAATCGAAAACAATCATGTTCAGGACCAGATTGCCTTGACGGGCAGTCTGGTCATTTGATCATTCAGAGCCAAACAGAGGGGGGAGATGCATGATTGTTCTGATCCGCTTTTGCCGCAAATTGCTGGAGCCGCTCCAACGCAGTATTCGGAATAAACTGATTGTCACGATGATTTTGCTGACTTCGATTCCCGTTGCTTTCGTCACGCTGCTGGCGGCGGAAAACACGAGAAAATCCGTGGAAAGCGAAGTCATCGAATCCAATTTGACGCGGATTACCTGGACGGGGGGATATTTGGGAGACCGGCTGGATCAATTAAACAATGTGGTTTATTCGATGCTCATCAATGAGACTTTTACCGATAACTTGCGAAAAATAGACGATCCGAACCCGGCCTCCGCCTTCCTTGCGCAAAAAGGGCTGACGAATACGATTCTGTCGATTTTTTATTCGAACGTAGGCACGTTAAACGGTATCCAGCTGTATGCCAAGGATGCGAACAAATATTTTACCGTCAACAATATGAACGGCGCAATTGTCGAGACGCCCGGCGAAACTCCGCACCAATTTGACGCTATTTTTGGGCAAAATAATGACTTCGCCATCGAGCAAGGCGATAACGGAAATACTTTTTTCCTGACGCGCAGCGTGAACCGGTTCGAGGACCATGCCAGACTGGCCGGAATTTCGCTGGAAGTGAAGTGGGACATGATGGAAAATACGCTCAATTTAATGAATCCGGACCACGATCATGCCGTATTCATTACGGATCAGCAGGGGGACGTTTTGTATCATCCCGCCAGCAAAATGGCTCAGGTGCCTTCCATCTCCGAACTGCTGCAAAAGACGGATGCAGGGCCCGGTTATGTTCGTACCAAAGACTACTACGTTTTTTATAACACGCTGAACCCGTGGGGGCTGAAGCTGTTCAAAGTCATTCCCATCGGCTTTATCAATCATAGCGCGGTAATTACGCTGCAATACGGTATCGTTGTCGGCGGAATTTCCATTATCGTCTCTATCCTCATAGCGGCGGTCGTTGCCTGGAAAACGTCCAAGCCGATCGTTCATTTGGCCAGATCGATGCAAGGGCTCATTCCGCTCAAGGAGAGCGAAGCGCCCGTTATTTCGCGGATCGATGAAATCGGCCTGCTCGAGTCGCGCTTTTATAACATGTCCTACTGGCTGAAAGAGTATATTAAAACCGAGTACAGCATGAATTTGGAAAAACGGACCGCTCAATTGAAAGCGCTGCAATCGCAGGTGAATCCTCATTTTTTGCAAAACACGCTGCAGTTGATCGGCAGTATGGCTTTCTCGAAAAGTCCGGATGAAATTTACAATGTCATTCGTTCGCTAAGCGATATGTTCCGCTATGTGATTCGCGACCCTGTCGAACTGACGTCGATCGAAAAAGAAATGGCGCATTTGAACAACTATTTGTTCATCCAGAAGCAGCGGTTTGCATCCCGCATTTCCGTGCATGTTTTCGTAGAGCCCGGTTTGGCAAGCTGTCCGATTCCCAAATTAACGCTGCAGCCTATCGTGGAGAACGCGTTTATTCACGGGCTGGACAAAAAGACGGGAGCCTGGGACATTCGAATCGAGGCGAGCCGAAGTCCGGCCGGCATTCAGATTGCGGTGGAGGATAACGGGCTGGGAATGAGCGGGGACATTTTGGAGCGGCTGCGGGAGCGGCTTGCTTTTACATCGGAGCCTATGTGGGATACCGGCGAAAGCATCGGGATCGTCAATGTGGTGGCAAGAATCCGCATGCACTTCGGGGAACCGTACGGTATTACCGTTGACAGTCAGCCGGGTACAGGAACTTCGATTAAGCTTCATCTGCCTATGAGAGGGGGAAACGACCATGATTAAAGCCCTTATTGTCGATGACGAACAGTGGAACCGCGATCTGATAAAAAGGTTCGGGGAGTGGGAAGCTAACGCCATGGAGGTCGTAGGCGAAGCCGAAGACGGGCTGGAGGCTATCCGTTCGATAGAGAGTCTGTCGCCCGATCTGGTCATTACGGATATGAGAATGCCGGGAATGGACGGCAGCGAATTTATCCGGCTCGTTCACAGCCGCTATCCGGACATCAAAATCATAGTCGTCAGCGGTTACGACGATTTTATGTACACTAAGCAAGCGATTCTTAGCCAGGCCAAAGATTACTTGCTGAAGCCGATCGATCCCGTCGAGCTGAACGCCGTGCTGGCCAAATGCAGAGCCGAAATCGAAGCTTCGGCCGCCCCGCGCCAATCTCAGGCGATGGATATGGAGCTGCTGCAAACGGTCAAAAACGTGATGCCCCATGTGTCGCTGCAGGTGGCCGAGCTGAATGCGGAGCGGGTTGAATGTATTTTCCGCGATTTGCATGACCGGCTGCAGACGCATAAAAGCTTTGAAGCGTTCGAACTGGAACGCATTTACCAGGAATTCGCCCTGCTGCTGAGCGAGCTTATCGTCAAACATATGCTGGACGCCGCTTCCTTGCTGCCGGACGAACCGGTGCATTTCTCCTCCTGCGGCGAAATGATCGAGCGTTTGATCGATATGTACACTACGGCCATTGAATCGGCGGTGCGGCAGCGGAAATACAAAAACAAGCTGAATCTGGACGACATCAAAACGTACATCGATCTCAACTGCGCCGACTCAATAACGGTAGAGAAGATCGCCCAAGTTTTTTTTGTCAGCAACGTATATCTCAGCAGAGCGTTCAAGAGCGAGTTCGGGCTGACGGTCACTGATTATATGCAGCAGATACGGATGGAGCGGGCGAAAGAGTGGCTGCTTGAAAGCCAGATTCCGATTAAAAACGTTGCGGAAATGTGCGGTTACGAAGACGTCGCCTATTTTTACCGGGTGTTCAAAAAGCATTTCGGCATAGCCCCGGGGGAGATGCGCAAAGGTTAGGGCAGGTTAAAATTATACAATGAAAGCGGTTAATTTCATCCAATTAAACGCTTTCATTTTTCGTTTACAATGACAAATGTAAGCGCAACTACAAATAGGGAGGTCGCACAAGTATGAGAAAAAGTTGGAAAGTAGCGTTCAGTTCCGCGCTGGTTGTTTCGCTGTTGGCCGGATGCGGGGCAAAGGGAGATAGCGGCGCAGCACCATCCGATACGAAAGCTGCCGGGAGTGCGCCGGCCAAAACCGTTACTCTAAAAGTGTTCCTGGCGCAGCCCCGGTTCAAGGAGCAGTACGATAAATTCAACGCCGAATTCGCCGCCAAGGAGAAAGCCGAAAAAAATATCGACGTAAAAATTCAGATGGAGATGCCGCCGAGCGATCAAGCGAGCCAAATCCTGAAAACGAGACTGGCTTCCAACGACGTGCCGGACGTCTTTTCGCTTCATGCGGTTAACGACATTCCGACGTACTACAAAGCCGGCTATATGGAAGATCTGTCGAGCCAGCCTTTTGCCGGCAAGCTTCTCGACAGCGTGAAGCCGTCGGTTACCATCGACAACAAAGTCGTAGCGGTCCCGCTTGAAACACTGTATTGGGGATACTTGTACAATAAGAAAATGTTTTCGGATCTCGGCTTAAAACCGCCGACAACCGTGAGTGAAATGAAAGCGGTTATCGAGACGCTGAAGAAAAATAAAATTACACCGTTCGAGCTTTCTTACAAAGAACAGCAGTGGGGCCAGCTCTTCCTTCCTCTGACGGTGGGTGCTATGGCCAACACCGACAACAAGGATTTCGTCCAGCGGATGAACAGCGACAAAGGGTCTTTCGCCGAAATCAAAAGCCAACTGTTCGACAACTATGATCTGGTCAACGCCAACGGCACGGAGCGGGCGCTCGAAGTGGCGGCCACCGACGGGGCTGCGGCGTTCGCGCAAGGGAAAGCGGCCATGTGGGTGAACGGCCCCTGGTTCGCGGATTCCATTCTCAAATCGAATCCCGATATGCAGATCGGCGTAGCGCCGCTTCCGATCAACGACAATCCGAAAGCGACGATGATCAATATGAGCGTTTCGACATCTCTGGCGGTCGCTTCGGCGAGCAAAAACAAAGAGGTGGCGAAGGACTATGTGAACTTCGTGCTTGACGATAAAGTGACCAACGAGCTGTACAGCAGCCTGAAATTCAATCCGCTCGCCAAAAACCATACGTTCAACAGCTACCCGTGGGTGACCGACGCGCTCGCTTACGTCAAAGAGGGCAAATCCTACAACGACCCTGTGATGCCGCCGGCCGTCAAAGACGAAGTAGGCAAGCTGCTTCAGGCCTATTTTGCCAAACAGACGTCGCAGGACGATGTGATCAGCGGACTGGACAAAGCGTGGAAAAGCGCCAACAAAATCAATAACAAATAATTCCGGTTGCCATTATGCAGAAAGACAGCAGGCTCTGCTGTCTTTCGCTATTTTCGAACAAGTGAGGTGATCAGCGTGCTCCAGAAAAGCATGAACAAATATGTGTCTTTGTTCGCATTTGTCGCCCCGGCGTTTATTGTGTATGTTGCCCTGCTGCTGATTCCGACGGTCGGAGGCTTTTTTTACAGCTTTACCGATTGGAACGGATTGAACAAAGATTACAGCTTTGTCGGCTTTGCCAATTTCGTCGAAGCTTTTAAGGAAGACCCTGATTTTATCCATGCGCTGTGGTTTACTTTCAAATACGTTATTGTCGTTGTTATATTGCAAAATGTGATTGCACTGTCGCTGGCTGTGCTGATCGAATCGCGGAAAAGAACGAAAGGGTTTTTTCGCACCGTATTTTTCATGCCGAACATGGTGAGCACGATTATTAGCGCTTCCATGTGGACCTTTATGTTCACCCAGGTGCTGCCGCAGCTTGCGGCCAAAACGGGCCTGCTGTTTCTGAATCAGGAATGGATCGGCAACCCGAACGTATCTTTCTTCTCGATCGTTATCGTCTCTTTGTGGCACGGTGTCGGCTATATGATGATCATTTATTTGGCCGCCCTTCAAGGGGTGCCGCAGTCGCTGCGGGAGGCGGCAATCATCGACGGAGCGAATCCTTTTCAAAATTTCATTCATATTACGCTTCCGATGATTACGCATGCGCTGACGATCTGCTTTTTCCTCACGCTCAACGGCGCTTTCAAGGTGTACGAGATCGTCTTCGGATTAACCGGCGGCGGGCCGGGAAGAAGCACGCAGGTCATCACGATGAACATATATGAGGAAGCTTTTTCAAACAATTTCCTGTACGGCTACGCCAGCGCCAAATCCGTGATCCTGTTCGTCATTATTTTAATATTTACGTTCGCTCAGGTGTTCGTCATGAAGAAGAGAGAGGTGGAAGCATGAGAATGATGCGGGCGGGTTCTTACTTCATCGTTGTGTTACTGTCGCTGTTTGCTGTCGTTTCTTTCTTCCCGCTCTATATGACGCTCATCAATTCCCTGAAGACGGAAGGGGAAATGTTCAGCTCCATTTTGGCTCTGCCGCAAATGTTTCATTTTGAGAACTTTTCCAGCGCCTACGAAAAAACGCAAATGCTCGGCAGCCTGCTGAACACGGTCCTTCTGTCGGTTCTGGGGATCGGCGGCATACTGCTGCTTTCCTCGCTGGCCGGCTACAAGCTTTCGCGGACGCCTGGCAAGGTGAGCGGCTTCATCTTCTTTTTGTTCATTTCCTCGATGCTGGTGCCGTTCCACTCCATTATGATTCCGCTGGTCAAGACGGCAAAAGCGCTGTCGCTGCAAGGAAGCGTATACGGGCTGGCGGTCATTTACGTAGGGCTTGGGGTCAATATGGCGATCTTCCTGTATCACGGCTTCGTCAAATCGATCCCGCGGGAGCTGGAGGAATCGGCTTACATGGACGGCTGCGGACAGTTCAGAACGTTCGGCACGATTATTTTGCCCCTGCTGCTGCCCATTACCGTCACGATCGGTATTCTTAACTTTTTGTGGATTTGGAACGATTTCCTGCTGCCTTTGCTGATGCTGTCCGACGTTAACGATTACACGCTCATTCTTTCCACGAATAAATTGTTCGGCGAGTATACGAAAGATTGGTCGCTTATTTTGGCCGCTTTAGTGCTGACCGCGATTCCGGTCATTATCATTTATGCCATTTTCCAGAAATTCATCGTATCGGGAATAGCGGAAGGCGCGGTAAAAGGCTGACGCGGATGCAGCTTGAAAAAGACGATTGCAGGCGCATAAAAATGAACAAGCCTGTTGACAATAAACGAATTGTGATGCTATTTTATATCGGAAGTCCCTTTTATTGAATTATTCAAAAAAGGGGCTTTTTTTCTTGAATCCGCTTCAATTAGGGGGATGAACATGTCGAGATGGAAAAATAGCCGCTACCAGACGAAGCTGTTTGTCTTGTTTATTTTGCTGAGCAGCATTCCGTCACTGCTGATCGGGACGACGGCGTACCAGAAATCATCCGAAATGCTTCACAATCAGACGGAACAGGATTTGAGCGTCATCCTCGCGCAGCTGAACACTTCGATTGAGCGCCAGATCAGCGACTTCGACCGGTTTTCGATGCTTCCTTATTTTTTGCCGGACATTTTCAATTTTTTGAACAAGCCTTTTGTTTCGCCTGAGCATTGGGGGACCGGAGAAATCAACGCGCAAAAAACGATGGTCCGGCTGATGAGCGCCTACCCGTCGATCAATTCCTCGATCAAGGGGCTGATGGTTTACGGCATTAACGGCACGCAAAACGGCTATCTCGTCAGCGGCAACTCCGCCATCAACCCGGAAGACGATGTGAAGAAGTCGGATTGGTACAAGCAGGTGATGGCCCAGGAGGGGGGCTTCGTCATTACCGGAGTCGAGGAAATCCGGCAGTTCACGGGGACGCCGTTCAATGCGATTATCGGCTCGCGGCTGATCATGGATGACGATCATCATCCGCTGGCCGTTATTGCGATTTTCATCTCGCCCGATTTTATCCCGAAAATCGTCAACTCGCTGCAGCTCCGCAATATGCAGGTCACCGTGCTGGACAAGGAGCGGAATTTGATCTACGCTTCGGACGAAAAGCTGGCCGAACAGCTCCAATCGAGCGGACTGGAGCAAAAAAAGGGAACGTGGGAATCCTCCGTTTCCGAGGACTCGAACGGAAGATCGTTCAACGGCGTGTTTTTGCAGAGCGATTACTTGGGCTGGAAAGTGTACATGGGTGTGAACCGCGATGAAATGCTGCAGGGCAGCCGGACGATCCGCAATTACACGATCGCCATTGTCATTGCAATGGGCTTTGCGGCCGCTGCCGTTTCGTTCTTTCTGGCGCGCGGACTGTCGAAGCCGATATCGAAGCTGATTCGCTCCATGCGCGAGGTGGAGCGGGGCAAGTTCTCGGTGCCCGCATCGCTGGCCCGCGAGGATGAGATCGGCCAGCTTCAGCACAGCTATGCGCGCATGGTGCAGCGGCTGGACGAGCTGATCCAGTCGATTGAAGACAAAGAGCGGCAGAAGCGGCATGCGGAGCTGTATGCGCTCCGGGCGCGAATTCAGCCGCATTTTTTGTACAATACGCTGAATTCCATCCGTATGCTGGCGATTCTTCAGCAATCGACGCAGATTGCCAAGCTTATTCAGTCGCTGAACAAGCTGCTTCATGCCAATATGAAGCTGGACACCGAGCTCGTCTCGCTGGAGGATGAGATCCGGCTGCTGAAGGATTACGCCCTTTTGATGGATTTGCGGTATACGAACGTGTTTGAGCTGGAATGGTCCGTTCCGGAGCGGATTTTGAATGCGGCCGTGCCCCCTATGCTGCTTCAGCCTTTGCTGGAAAATGCGATTTTTCACGGAGCGAAGGGGCTGGAGCGTAAACTGCACATCGCCGTTACGGCTGCTCTGGCGGACGAAAACCGCACGCTGCGGATTGAAATCAGAGACGACGGGAGCGGTTTCGAGGAAGGCCCGCTGCTTTTGCCGGATGAAAGCGGCGCCGATTCCTCCCATATCGGCCTGCGCAACGTCCGCGATCGCATCCGTCTGCGCTTCGGCGACGAGTACGGGCTGACTGTAGAACGGATCGAGGGGTACACGCAGGTCGTTCTTAAAATGCCGTATAAAACGATGGAAATGGAGAGAGACGATCATGTGGAATCTGCTGGTAGTGGAAGATGAATCCATCGTACGGGTCGGGCTGCGTTATATGGTCAACTGGGAAAGCTTGGGGGTCTTTTGGAAAGCGGAAGCTTCCAACGGGGAAGAAGCTTTGCGCATTATGGATGCGGAGCCGATTCATATCGTGATGACGGATATCCGGATGCCGGGTATGGACGGCCTTGAGCTGGCCAAACAGATCAAGCGGCGGCATCCGGGCGTGCAAATCATTTTCGTCAGCAGCTACGATAATTTCTCCTACGCCAAGGAAGCGCTGCGCATCGGGGCCGTCGATTATTTGCACAAGCCGACGATGGATGAGGAGGAGATAACAGCGATCCTCCGCAAGGCCGTGGCTATTTTGGAGGAGACCCAGACGGCGAAGCAGCATCTGACGGAGGACGAGAGGAACAACTATTTGCTGTCCTTGCTGGACAAGTACACGCTACCCGACAATCCGGCGCTTCCCGAGCTGCAGACGGAAGAATACCGGCAGGGGTACTGGCTGACGGTTATACGCAGACGAGAAGACGCGATTTCGGACGATGACGACTCCGAGCACTTGCGCTTCCTTTCGGTGCAATATTTGATCGAAGAATTTGTGTCCAAGGACTGGGGCGGAGTCGTGTTTCACCGCCAGTACCGGGAAATCATTTGGATCGCGCCGGCGGTGGAAAAGTCCAGGGACGTGAAGCCGCTGGAGCGCGGCAAATATTTGGAAAGCTTGCGGCAGAAAGTGCTGGAGCTGCTGAACGTTGCGGTCATTTTCTCGGCGAGCTCCACGTACGCCCACTTGCACGAATTGCCCAAAGCGTACATGGAGTCGCTGCTCCGCCTTCCCGTCAATGAACAGACCGATAATTTGATCGTCCGGAAGTCCAAGGAACTGGTCGACAGGCATTTGCTGGAGGACATTACGCTGGCCAAAATCGCAGCGGAAATTCATGTGAGCACAGGACATTTGAGCCGGGTGTTTCTGAAGGAAGTCGGCGAAAATTTCAGCGAATACGTCATCCGCAACAAGCTGGAATACGCCCAAAAGCTGCTGCGCGAATCCAACAAAAAAGTGTATGAAATCGCCGCCGATCTCGGATACACGAACCCGCATTATTTCAGTAAGCTGTTCAAAGAGCGCATCGGAGTAACACCGCTCGAATACCGGAACCAGTAGAAGAAAATCCTTCATGCTCCGCGCTGCAAGACAGCGGCGGGAATGAAGGATTTTTTGTTGTTGGCGCGCGCGGGGGCGTGCGGCGCGGCCGTGGCGGGAGTGCGCGGGGCAGGCCCCGAGGGCGAGGCAGGCCTGGGCAGCGCGGGCCGGTGGCGGGAAGCACGGGCTGGCCTCGGGGGCGAGGTAGGCCCGAGCAGCGCGGCCGTGCCGGGAGAGCCCAGGGCAGGCCCCGGGGTCGAGGCAGGCCTGTGCTGCGCGGCCGTGCCGGGAGAGCCCGGGGCAGGCCCCAGCGGGCGAGGCAGGCCTGAGCAGCGCGAGCCGTGCCGGGAGAGCCCCGCGTGCCGCCAAGTCGCAGCGCTCGCTCCAGCGGGCGAGTTTACGGCAAAGCCTGCAAAAGTGCAGGCATTTTCGAAGGAACAGTCCCGTTTTGGGAAAAACCTGCGAAAGTGCAGGAATTTAGCTCGTGAAGGGGCGGAACCCCCAATTTGAGTGGAAAAACCTGCACATTTGCAGGAATTATGCCGAGGCGGGTGCGTGAAGTAGCAAAAAGATGTACTTTTGCAGGCTTTCCGCGTGCCGCCAAGCCGCAGCGCTTGCTCCAGCGGACGAGTTTACGGCAAAGCCTGCAAAAGTGCAGGCATTTTCGAAGGAACCGTCCCGTTTTTGGGAAAAACCTGCGAAAGTGCAGGAATTTCGCACGTGCCGGGGCTAAACCCCCAATTTGGGTGGAAAAACCTGCACATTTGCAGGAATTATGCCGAGGCGGGCGCGTGAAGTAGCAAAAAGATGTACTTTTGCAGGCTTTCCGCGTGCCGCCAAGCCGCAGCGCTTGCTCCAGCGGGCGAGTTTACGGCAAAGCCTGCAAAAGTGCAGGCATTTTCGAAGGAACCGTCCCGTTTTGGGAAAAACCTGCGAAAGTGCAGGAATTTAGCTCGTGAAGGGGCGGAACCCCCAATTTGAGTGGAAAAACCTGCACATTAGCAGGAATTATACCGAGGCGGGAGCGTGAAGTAGCAAAAAGATGTACTTTTGCAGGCATTCCGCGCGCTGCCAAGTCGCTACGTTCGCTCTAGCGGGCGAGTTTGCGGCGCCAAGCCACGGCGCTTGCTCCGGCGGGCGAATTTACGGCAAAGCCTGCAAAAGTGCAGGCTTTCCGCGCGCCACCAAGCCGCTGCGCTCGTCCCAGCAGGCGAATTTTCCTCAAAGCCTGTGCAAAAGCGCAGGCTCCCCGCGCGCCGCCAAATCGCTACACTCGCTCCAGCGGGCGAGTTTTCGAAAAGCATCGAGATGCAAAAAGATGCACTTTCGGCGCACCTTTTCCACGCGCAGCCGGCACTGCGTTAGCGAGCGACCCGGCACGGCAAGCATAAAAACATAGGAAATGTCAAAAATCATCTATTTGCAAAAAGAATTTTCGTATTTTCAGAAAATAAGCGGTCATATTTGAACACAAAAACGCAGTTCAGGTTACTACCGGGTGTGAGCCGACTTTTTTACAATAAGTATAAAGTTGTACCAGGAAAGGATATAAACCGACATGAACAAACAAATCGGAAACGCTTTCGAAACGGAACGCTGGGGGATGTTCGAGCTTCGCCTTCAGGGTCCTCGCGCCGGCAATCCATTTACGGACGTGCAATTTTCGGCACGGTTCAGCTATAAGCACCGCACCGTAGAAGCGGATGGTTTCTATGACGGCGATGGGCAGTACTGTGTTCGTTTTATGCCGGATACGCCGGGCGAGTGGTTGTTTGAGACGATAAGCAGCGAGCCGGAATTGAACGGCGTCAAAGGAATGCTGCTTTGTGTGGAGCCGGGGCCGGGTAACCGCGGGCCTGTGCGGGTCGATCAGATTTATCATTTTGCTTATGCGGACGGTACGCCGTTTTACCCGGTTGGGACGACCAGTTACGCATGGAACCATCAAGGGGAGGCGTTGGAAGAACAGACGCTGGCCAGCCTCGCGCGGGCTCCTTTTAATAAAATTCGCATGTGCGTGTTTCCGAAGCATTACGATTACAACTTGAACGAACCGGAGCTATATCCGTTTGAAGGATCGGTGGAGCAGGGCTGGGATTTTACCCGGTTTGATCCGGCTTACTGGAGGCACCTGGAACGGCGCATTTTGGATTTGCAAAATTTGGGCATTGAAGCCGATCTCATCTTGTTCCATCCGTACGACCGGTGGGGTTTTGCCCGGATGCGTCCGGAAACGGACGACCTGTACTTGCGCTATGCGATGGCAAGGCTGTCTTCGATTCGCAATATTTGGTGGTCGCTGGCGAACGAGTACGACTTGATGTTCGACAAATCGATGCAGGATTGGGACCGGTTCTTCCATGTCATTCAGCAGCACGATCCTTTTCAGCATCTTCGCTCTATCCATAACTGGCACAATCCGGAGATTCATTACAGGAACGATCAGCATTGGTACGATCATGGCAAACCATGGGTAACGCATGTCAGCATCCAGCATCACGACCTTTATTTTGTGCCGGAATGGCGCGCTCAATACAAAAAGCCGGTCGTCATCGACGAATGCCGGTATGAGGGGAACTTAAATCACGGCTGGGGCAACATTACGGCGGAAAAAATGCTCGAATGCTTCTGGCAGGGCATGGCCCAGGGCGGCTATGTGACACACGGGGAAACTTTTGTGCATCCGCAAAATATTATTTGGTGGTCCCATGGGGGAACACTACACGGGGAAAGCCCCGACAGAATCGGATTTCTGCGGAAAATCATGGAGGAAAGCCCGCGTCTCGGGCCAACGCCGATCAATTTCAAATGGGACTCGGCCGCCGGCGGAATCGATGCGAACTTTTACCTCATCTATTTCGGGGCAAGCCGTCCGGCGTTCCGCAATCTGGACCTGCCGCAAGGCGTCCGGTTTACGGTTGAGTTGATCGATACATGGGAAATGACCGTTACGCCGTTCTCCGGCGATTTTGAAGGGACATGCCGGGTGGAATTGCCAAGCAAGCCGTATCAAGCTTT
This sequence comes from Paenibacillus sp. sgz302190, assembly GCF_059820445.1. Taxonomy (NCBI): domain Bacteria; kingdom Bacillati; phylum Bacillota; class Bacilli; order Caryophanales; family Paenibacillaceae; genus Paenibacillus; species Paenibacillus sp. sgz302190. Next base: position 13,496 of record NZ_JBZYAO010000063.1, on the reverse strand, counting down.
AAGGATCAAAAAAGCCGAAGACAGGTGAACCTGCTTTCATCGCAAAGGGTGCGGGCCTGTTGAAAGGGGTGATGGGGGCAAAAGCTTTACAGGGCCCATGCGGCTCGGCGGCAACATGATGAACAAATCGACTAAACAGGGGGAAAAGCAGTATGAAAAAAGTAGCTTCCGTATTGATGAGCACAGTGCTGTTAGGCGGGATTTTGGCAGGATGCGGTTCCGGCAGCGGCACGAACCAGGCGGCAAGCCCGGATAGCAAGAGCGCCGGGAAGCAGGCTGCGGGCGGTAAAGTCAGCATTTCGCTGTGGACGTTGGATACAGGCTGGGAATGGATCGACAAGGCCGTTGCTGACTTCAAACAAGAAAATCCGAACATCGATGTGCAGGTGAGCAAATATGGCGTAGACCCCATTAAAGAGAATTTAAAACTGGCCGCCAACTCCAAAACACTTCCGGATGTATGGTTTACCTGGGGCGGATCGCTGGGTTCGTTCTATCCGGAAAACGGTTTGACGATGGACCTGACGCAGGTCGCCAAGGATCATAAGTGGTCCGAAACTTACAACAAGGCTGCGATTGACATGTCCACTTACAATGGAAAAGTGTCCGGTATCCCGATACATCTGAACGTTCTGGGCATGTGGTATCCGAAGAGCGTATACGACAAGGCCAAGCTTAAACCGCCGACCACATTCGCCGAGTTTGAATCGCAATTGCAGACACTCAAGGACAACGGCGTTACTCCAATGTCCTTCGGCAGCAAGGGCGGCTGGCACACGATGCGCCTGAGCGAGCAGCTGATCGAGCATTTCGGCGGCGCGGAGCTTCATGACAAATTAAGCAACCTTACCGCATCCTGGAACGATCCGGCGGTCGTGAAAACATTTGAAAAATTAAAGGAATATACGGATAAAGGCTATCTCCCTAAAGGCTATATTTCTCTGGACCCGCAAGAAGCGGAATCGATCTTCTATCAGCAAAAGGCCGGCTTAATCGATGAAGGCACCTGGTTTGACGGCACCATTAACACGAACGGCTTTGACGCCAACAACTTTGACGTATTCAAGTTTCCGAACGACCAGAAGCCGTCCCGGGCCTCGGTATTTGCCGAAATGCTCCAAGTCAACGGCAGCTCGACGAAAGAGAAGCAGGATGCCGCCATTAAATTCGGCGAATATTTGACCAGCGTCAAGGTAGTCAACAAGTATATTGAAGGCTATGGATCGCCGGCAACGCTGAACGTTAAATTGTCGGATAAAACGCCGCATCTGAAGCAATTGCTGGACAGCGCGAACGACGGGGGCTTCCTCATTATGGACCAGGCGCTGCCGCAGCAGGTCATCCAGAAATTTTTTGAAGCGCAGGACAAAGTCGCACTGGGCGAGTGGTCGCCGCAGCAGGCCGCACAGGAGATGGACAAAGCGGTTAACGATTATAAAAGCAAAAAGAAATAAGCCAAGCGGTATCTGATCGATCAAGCAACCAGATAACAAAAGGAGCGGGTGAGGCGGCGAGTCGCTTCACCCGCATCCCATAAGGAGGATTTAGAGTGAGGATCGGGGTGATGAAGCCTTGGCTGTTTCTGCTGCCTGCACTGCTGATTTATTTGACGGTCATTTTCGTGCCGTCGCTGTATACGCTGTATCTCAGCTTTTTTAGCTGGAACGGAGTAACTCCGGATAAAGAATTCGTAGGCTTGCACAATTACGTGGACCTGATTGTAAAAGACTCCGTCTTCCCCAGGGCGCTAAAAAACAACTTGCTCTGGATGCTCGGATCGCTCGTTTTGACGATGGGGCTTGGCCTTGGCCTGGCTCTGCTGCTGAACAAAAAAATAAAAGGACGCACCTTGTTCAGGGGAATATTTTATTTTCCGTACGTGCTGTCGGGCATCGTAGTCGCCGCGGTGTGGGCCTGGATGTACAACCCGACGCAAGGTTTTATTAACAAAGTTTTGGAAGCTGTAGGACTGGAGAGCTGGACTCATGCCTGGCTGGCCGAGCCGAAGATTGCGCTCAACGCCGTATTCGTCGCGGCCCTGTGGCAAGGGGTAGGACAGCCGATGGTGTTGTTCCTGGCAGGTCTGTCGACAATTTCGCCGGACCCTTACGAAGCTGCGATCATCGACGGGGCCAAGCCGTACCAATCGTTCTGGTACATTACGATCCCGCTTTTGCAGGAGACGTTCGTCATCGTCATCGCAACGACTATGATCGCATCCATGAAAGTATACGATATCATCTACGGCATGACCGGCGGCGGACCGGCGGAAAGCACGCAGGTGCTGTCATCGTGGATGTATTACCAAACCTTTAAATTTGCCAATATCGGGATAGGATCAGCCATTTCTTGGTATCTCGTCATTATCGTAATGATTGTTCTTGTTCCTTACGTTTATTACACGACTAAAAAATCGCACTTGTAATTTTCGGAAAGATGGTGACTGAAACAATGAACGAACTGCGGGCGCACCCAATTTCCGGCGTGTTGAAGTACGCATTTTTAATATTGCTGTCTGCTCTTTTTTTAATCCCCGTCGTATTTGTAGCATTCACTTCGCTGAAATCGAACGCCGATTTGCTGAGCCATCCGTTCTACACGCTGCCGGAAAAGTATCATTGGGACAACTTTCTGAAAGCGTGGGATCAAGGCAAAATGAGCATGTACATGAAAAACACATTGATCATTTGCCTGATCAAAGTGCCCCTCGGGATTTTGATTGAAGCTTTGGCGGCTTTCGCGCTGACCCGGCTCGATTTCAAGTGGAGCGGCCCGATGTTCACCTTATTTTTGGTGGGCATGATGATTCCGATTCAGGCGACGCTCGTGCCGCTGAACATTTTTCTGAATAAGACGCACCTGGTCAGCACGTATCCGGGGCTTATTCTGATCTACGTCGGATTCGGCATCCCGTTCGGCATTTTGATTTTGCGCGGATTTTTCCGGACGATTCCGAAAGAGCTGGACGAGGCCGCGCTGATCGACGGCTGCGGAGATTTGGGCAAATTTCTCAGAGTCATTATTCCGCTGTCGATGCCGGCCATCGCGACGCTCGTTATTTTTGACTTTTTGGCCACCTGGAACGAATTTCTGCTCGCGCAAATTTTTATTACCAAAGATTCGATGAGATTGATCACTACGGGGCTGATGGCCTTCAAGGGAGAACGTTCGACGGACTACACGCTATTGAGCGCGGCCGTGCTGATATCGATGATCCCGGTGCTGCTCGTCTACTTGACGTTCCAAAAATATTTTGTCAACGGCCTGGCCGGCTCGGTAAAGGGCTAAGGCCGGCCACACCTCCTGCTTGATTGCAAGGAGAAAATGATGAGGGCACCGCCACGAATTTCTCCCAAGGTGCCTTCTCCCCACTGGGCAGTCTCCGCTGCATATTGATTAAAATCCAGTTCCAGTCAATCCCCGGTTCTTTGGCCCAATGAACTTTCGTAGAGCAGCCATTGATCATCTTTAAGAACCATCACCACACAAGTAAGGGTGTTTCCCATTGCTTTTTACAGTCGTTCGCATCACAGGCTCTGTCGTTTCTTCCCCCAAAACTTGCCATTACTTGTGAAACGGTTCAGTGTCACCAACTTAATTTATTTTGCTTATACGGTTTTACATAAATCGTTGTCTGGGGTCACTTCTTAATATTTCTATAAGCAGTCCAATATTTGAACCTATGTTTTCAGTAAACTTCTGAATATTTTGGGTGATTTTCTTCTCCTGCATTATTGCAAGATTAAGATTTGATTTGAATAATTCAAAGTTTAGATTACGTTTAGGGTTCATTGTAAATATATCCGAAAAAAGTTTACTTGTGAAAGTATGATGACTACTTTCTTTTTGATTTTCAAAAATCTGTTTTTCCTTTTTAAGGATGAATTCCTCTACTGAATTTTCTTTATGCAGTATGAGCCATAATTCAAAACAAGGGCTAGTAACAGCAAGTATATTGTCTGTTCCTGCGCGAGCAATAAAATCTAAATACTCAGCACTGTCTCTGTAACTGTCTCTATCGAATACTATTACAAAATCATCGATTTCAACGTCATACTTTCCATTTTCAACAAGTTGTCGCTTCTTTTCATTAATTAACTCCAAAAGCTTTTTGGGATGACTATGACTTTCAATATCCCCCTCTTTATGTAGAATAATTATTTCAATCATGTTATTTATGCCAAGATACTTTCTTTCTCCAACAAGACCTTCAAAGTATTTAATCTCGGTGTGAATACCTTCAAAAATTAAGTAATATCGTTTGAGCGGTTCAATTTCAATGTCTTCTTGATACCTTTCAGTCCAAGAACTAGCTTCCCGCAAGGGGCTCATTTGGGGTCACCTTCTTTGAACTTAAATTGTTTAAATACTGGAACAGCTCCATATCTTCCTTCGAGATATGCTTTACTTAGCTGTTTATCATACCTCTCTTTAAACCTATCTAAAGAAAACAAATGAGATATATTATTGTTATCTCTTTCAACAAACCAAATTTCGTCTCTTCTCAAAAGGTCTTGATCCATGATGGTAGACTCATGGGTTGTAAAAATTAACTGGGTATTACGCGCTTCTAAGAGATCAAGAAATAACTCAATATACTTGTAAGTTAATTTGGGATGTAAGCTCCGTTCCATCTCATCTATTATGTACACTTTGTTATTTTCATTGCTCACTAGAATATCCAGTAAATCAAAAAGCCTTCTTGTTCCGTCTGATTCTTCTGAGAACTCAAAATTATCAAATGAGTTACCATGTTCAAGCATGATTGTGGTAATTATGGGTTCCTCAATCGAATTTCCTTTGATATTAAAAAAGGTGTCTTTAGATCGCATTGAAATGGCAACAGTCTTGGATTGAGTATCTTCCGCCAATCTTTCCTTAAATACTTTTATCATTTGTTCAGCTATAACATCATTTACTTTGCTTTTAAACTCATTTATCGAAATTTTTTCAACCTTCACCTTTGAAATACCAGTGTCGAAGAATTGTATAATCTCATTAATTGCTTGGTTATCACCTTCTCCATAAAAATACTCGAAATTTGTAATTGGTTGATCCGGGGATATAGTAACTAGATCATTTTCAAACCAATCATAAACATCCCTAAAAAAGGATAAAGCCGAGTCTTTAGTTATTTTTTTATTTCTATTCATTTCTTGAAGAAACAACGTATTTTTATTTTCTTCAAAATCTATTTTGTATGTCTGAAATCTCATAGCATCTACATCACTTAACTTTATATCAGGATTAATTTCAATCCTTTTAATTCCTGTTTCTCTTTCGAAGAGCATTAATTGAGCAGAGTTTTGTGGATTCAATTCATATAGCCACTCTGATTTGACTTGTTGTTCATGCAGATTCAGGCTAAAGCCATATGCATAAAATTTATCATTTTTATATATTTCGAATTCGAATTTTGATTCCTTAACTTTATTTGCTTCAAATGCCCTACAAAACATTTTAGATGTATAATTGGGGAATTTCTCCGTGACTATATATTTTGAAAATCGAATGGCTTCAATTAAGTTTGTTTTCCCCGATGCATTTGCTCCATAAATTGTAGCTGCTCTCAATAAAGTTAACTTGCCTAGTTGGACTACATGTTGCTTTTTTGACTTATATCTTTTTGCTGGTATCATATTTAATTCTTGTTTTTTATCAAAAGATTTAAAATTGTCGACCTTAAACCTGATTAACACCTTAAATCACCCCTTAAAGAGATTTTTTCTCTTAAATATCCTTTAAGTAACATTATACCCATAACAAACGGCTAAATAAACATGTTCTTCTAACAGCAAATCGAAATAGGCTCTTATTATGATACTCTTCACATTATGACTACATTACCAAACGGCACGTTAAATTACTCTAATAATTTCCGCTTATGCGCATATTTCCACTCTCCGCTTTACCACTAATTGTGATAAGGTTCTCCGCGGCGGAAGCATTCGCAACGAAAAAAGCCTCAAATAAGACGTAGCTTTGATTTGTCTGTTGAGTTAAAATTTAGTAATGAGTTACCTGAGTCCGCGTCAGCATTTCTCAAGGAGGACAGATGAATTCAAACTATGTAAACCATCCTAAAGTCACTTCGGATAAAGCGAAGGTGAGCGAGCATGGTTCTATGGAAAAGTCCCCTTTACCGGCGAATTACCAAGACTTATCACAGCTGCAAATCATGCGGTTCCAGCAAACGATCGGAAATCGGGCCGTAGCGCAACTGCTGCAATCCAAGTTCACAAGGCCGCAGACCAACGTCAAAGAAACGCCGCTGCAAAGATCCGCAAATCAAACCGGAATGTCCGACCCTATCATACAACGGAAAATAAATGCAAATAATTTTAAGGACTTTTTGGAAGAACAAATGGAACTCCAGCAGGATGTGAAGCAAGACCCTGAAATCTATGAGAAGAAATATACAACCGTCGGTTTTGAACACGAATTCGCCCAAATGACGGACGGGAGACTGCAAGGAGCTTCCCACGTCACGATTAGTGAATCTCAAGAACGCATGCCTTATACAGGTATACCGTTCGTATTGGAGACAGATGCATCCGATGCGCTTGAATTGGTAAGTCCCCCTTTTCTTATTGAAACCGTGGGGGATAAACCGATCCCCGATGTGGATGATGTGGACAAAGTAGACACCATCATTAAGGACACTTTGACCAGTCATACTTCTTCTAATCCGACAGTGAGTCAGTTAATTTCCGAATTCCAGAATGATCCCGGAATCAATTTCGAATTGAAAGACGTGGAAGTGGCTTCAGGAAACATGACGCCGAATACTAAAGATTCCGTACATAAGAAAGAAGCGAAGGTGTCAAAGGATGAACTGGAAAAAATTCCATTAAAACCAAGTACGAAAATGTCCAGTGCGGATAAACCTCATATTAGTACCCAGGTGAATTTTGCTTCGGATGCGAACACTTTTAACATGCTCCAAGAGCTTCATGCAGGAAGCGGGATGGATGGTTACACAGACTTTTATTCCTCTATTCAAACTTCATTGCGAGATATGTTGTATCAGGAGGTCTTTAGTATCGAACTGGCAAGTTCAAAGGATGAAATCGATAGTGCTATAACAAATATACAAAAACTGCAATTATTGGTCGCCAACAGCATACATAAAAAAGTTCATCAGGAGCTGCATGCGGCAAAATACGGCAAACCCAGCAGATTCAGTCTTACCAAGAGTGCTGCGGATCGATACATAGGCACAAATGAGAATATCAAACAAACCTTTATGGAAATGACCAATGTCGTGTTGGATGAATTGCAGAAAAGCTATATTACACCTCTAGGTTTGGAAAACGCGATCGGTCAATATCGCGAGGCGATTGCAACTCTAAAAGAAAGTATTGAAAATCTAAATAACGATATCGGGGATGATCTTGTAGCCGGTCTCATTCAAGAGGGGGCAGGGCCAGTAAAGGCCCTTTCTGATGAAGCTGGCGATGCTCTAGAGCAATATCCTGTCATAGCGGAGGATAAAACGAATCTGAAAGTATTTTTGGATGTGCTGGCAAGAAGTTTAAGCGGTCAGATGGCAGTACCGACGATGAAAAAACTGAGGGAAGCGCAAGAACATCGATATAAAAACCCCAGATCCGATAAGATGGGGCTTATCAAACAAGAGCATTCGGATGACATGGAAAGCAAGTTGAAATACGAACAGATGGCTTCGAGCCGCGTTAAAGATGTCAAGCAGGTCTGGATCAAAGATACGGTGATGAACATTGGGCTGGGTATCTTACAGCAAGGGGACTGGAAACGGGTTGAAGACGCACTGAAAAGCAGCGGCTTAAGAAAGCGGGTTAAGGACTTTGAAGCACCTGAATCTGTGGAACCCGAGAAACAAATGAGAAATAAGGATTTTGCGAAAGCCGTTTTGAGCGCATTGGATCAAATTGTTTATGATATCAAGAAAAATAAATTGTCTCAAGTTGATAAAAAGACAGGAAAAGCGAAAACAGACGGATTTAACGTTTTTATCGGCCCGTCAAGTCAACCCGACCTATTTTCTCATAATAAAAAATGGATCGGACCGCGTCAGGATACTTATCTGAACGCACAAAAAGTACAAATGCCGGAAATCTGGAAAGATAAAAGGCTGCATGTTATAGAAGTCAGAAACGATATTCATGAACGGCTTAAAAAATTAAACACGATGAACGGGGGCGATAACTAATCGGAACAACATGAAGAGCTCCCTTAACTCAGAACAATACTTGACTCTCTAGTACGTTACTAGAAGCATGCCTGCAAAGCCTCAGCGGGCATGCTTTCTTTTAGGGCTCCTTGTCCACTGCTATTTCCCTCAACTCATCGAGCAGCGCAAGCCAGACGACGCATCGCGATCCTCTTGGATCGTCAATTCTGCTTTATTGCCAAGCGTCATTTCGTAAGTTCCGCCGTATTTTCTCATAAATCGGGAAATTTCATCTAGAACTGCATTCCGATGTTCATCAGGATTTAATTCCACTGCCCCATGAGCTTGATTCTGAGAACCATACATGGCAGCAACTTCGCGGACTGTAATCACTTCTCCGGTTCTCATTGCATAAGAAATGGTTTCAGGAATTCGATTATGGCGATTTTGCCCTTCCCGCTTATATCCAAGAAAACGCCCTTCATCTATCCATTTATTAATGGCTTGCACCGAAACGCCAAAGATTCGGGCCAACTCGCCTGTAGTATACGCTTTAATCGGTTGGGCATGGTTTACAATCTCCGCCATAAGGTTGATCAACTCTCGAAGATCCTGTCGGTTTATGCCCATGTATTCATTACAGGTCGCTGGTGCCTCTTGCGGATAATCACAGACATCATCCATAAATCAAGCCTCCGTCCCTGTTTTGTGTGGGTTGGAGGCTTTCATTTGGCTAGCGGGACCGCAGCTTTAAGCCCTTCATGCACGTGTCCCAGGCCTGGTCCGATCCCTTCCAATCCGTCCCTCTCGGCACGATAACCGGGAATACTTTATCCAGCTTCCAATCCTCGTAAACGACATCTTCGCGATTGTCCGGGTGGAAATTCACGATTAAAAATCGCGATTTGTCGTGAATGATCGGCTGCAAAGCTGTGCGAAGCTGCCGCGCTTCTTTTTTTTTCGTTTGGGTTCTTATAAAAAGGACAGGGGTATTTTTCACAGTTTTCAAAAACCGGTCGACACGGCGGCTGATTGTTGCTTTGAACCCCGGATAAGCGTCCTGCCACTGCTCCGGGGGAAGACTGCGGGGGAAGTCATGGAAAGATTCCACGCCATACAGATTATCTCGAATAACGAAACAATCATCGGTGGCGCCAATGGGCTGCAAATGATTCAACTCCATAAATCCTTGAAAACGATTTTCTATTAACCGGACCAATCCGTCTGCAGAGTCGGAGACAAACCAATCCAAAGGACCCGCATACCGGCGCAGTCCCAATCTTTTTAACTGATAAGCGGTTTGACACGTCGTCCCCAAGCTGATGCAGGCTTTATAGCTGCCCCTGGAATTGTTCCATTTCATTCTTTCACCTCCGGTACATGACCGAGTCGAACCGCCGCGCCCGCAGCCGTTCCAAATCCGCCCCGCGCCGGCGCAAGTCATAACATTAGATTCAAGCCGGACTTATTATGATTGGATTCCTATCCCCGCCCCACTTTCAAACCGATGAATAAAAACGGTAAAATGGATAAATATGAAGACAGAGCTCCGTAGTGGCGTGCACATAATCAAAGGGGGAAAAGTATGAAAAAAGCGATCGCGCTGCTTTTGGGCGGCTTATTGATGACGGGTGCCGCAACGGGCTGCACAAAAGGCGGTACGGCAAGCGGCGCCGGAAACAATATCGCCTCTCCGGTCAGCGTTACGCTATGGGTGCTGGATTCGCACATTTGGGTGGACGAGGCTGTGAGCGATTTTAAAAAAGAAAATCCGCATATCGATGTGCAGCTCAGCAAGTACGCCGTCGATCCGATAAAAGAAGCACTGAAAGTAGCGGCCAATTCGAAGACGCTTCCGGATATGTGGTTTACCTGGGGAGGCTCTTTGGGCTCTTTTTACGCGGAGAACGGCATGACGATGGATTTGACGCAGGCGTCCAAAGACCATAAATGGTCCGAAATTTACGACAAAGCGGCCATCGATTTGTCCACATATAACGGGAAAGTCGCCGGTATCCCTTACCATTTGAACGCCGTCGACATGTGGTATTCGAAGAACGTTTACGGGAAGCTGAATCTCAAGGCGCCTGCAACGTTCGATGAGTTTGAAGCGCAGTTAAAGACGATGAAAGAGAGTGGGGTCACGCCGCTGGGGTTAGGCGCCAAAGGGGGCTGGCATCTGATGCGTCTTACGGATCAGCTTTTGGAGCATTTTGCCGGTCCGGAGCTGCATGACAAGCTGAACGACCTCTCGGCGTCCTGGAACAATCCGGCGGTAGTCCGGACGTTCGAGAGGCTCAAAGAGTACACGAGCAAGGGTTACTTCCCCAAAGGCTACGTATCCCTTGACGAATCGGAAGCCTACGACCTGTTCTTAAACGACAAAACCGCCCTGACCGTCGAGGGGAGCTGGCTGGACAGAAACATAAGATCCGACGGGTTCAAACCGGCCGATTACGGGGTTTTTAAGTTTCCGAGCGACCGGACGCCGGCAAGAACATCGGTTTTTGCGGAAATGTTCCAGATCAACGGCAAAATCGACCAGGCCAAACAGGAGGCCGCTTTGAAACTGGGCGAATACTTGACGAGCCCGCTTGTCGCGAACAAATACATCGACAATTACGGCACTCCGGCCGCGCTGAATGTGACATTCACGGATACGACGCCGCACATCCAGCCGCTGCTCGCTATGGCGAAAGCCGGCAGCTTTTTGATCACCGACCAGGCTTTGCCGCAGCAAATCACGCAAACGTTGTTCGAAGCGCAGGACAAAGTCACGCTGGGCGAATGGACGCCGCAGCAAGCGGCGGAAGCGATGGACAAGGCGGTTGCCGATTACAAAAGCAAACGAAAGTAAAGCGGGCGCGGCGCGCCCTGTGTTCGGGTTCGCCGGGCAAAACGGGAGATTCCAATATATGTCTGAAATTTGAACAAAGATATCGGTTTTTTGGTGTATATTTCCATTGGAAACCCGTTACTATGTAGGTGATTGGCATGCACGCTTGATGCCGGTCTCATTAGATTGAAAGGAGGGAGACAGTTTCACAGATTGAAAAGTAAGCGCTTACGAAATTGGGATGGGGCAAAAGGAGGGATGTTTTGACAAAAGGTTGTACAGGTTCCACAGCGGCGAGCGAATCAGGGCTTGCCGCTGCAAAAACAGTGATAATGGAGGGATGATTGAATGACAAATAAATTGCGTTTCCCGGTGCGGCTGTGCGCCGTACTCATCGCGGCTGTTACCATAGCCGCATCCGGTATTATTCCGCAGCCGTCGGCTTCGGCGGCTTCCCCGCGTCAGGCGGAAAAACTGAATCGCGGCGTTGTGGCGGTCAAGGTGTCAAACGGCGTCTTTGTAAGCTGGAGGCTCCTTGGCACGGAGGACAGCTCGGTTTCGTTTAATTTGTACCGCAACGGGACGAAAGTGAATGCCAGTCCGATCACGAACAGCACCAATTATCAGGACGCCGCGGGCACGGCCTCCGCCAGCTATACGGTGCGGGCGGTAGTGAACGGCACGGAGCAGGCCGTATCCCCGGCGGCAAGCGTGTGGGGAAATCAGTACCTGGACGTGCCTATTCAAAAGCCGGCAGGCGGCACGACGCCATCCGGCGAAAGCTATACCTATAGCGCGGGCGATGCCAGCGTAGGAGATCTGGACGGTGACGGCGAGTACGAAATCATCCTGAAGTGGGACCCTTCCAATTCCAAAGACAACTCGCAGAGCGGCTATACCGGCAACGTGTATCTGGACGCCTACAAGTTGAACGGCACGCGCCTGTGGAGAATCGACCTCGGCAAAAACATCCGCGCCGGCGCCCACTACACGCAGTTCCTCGTCTATGATTTCGACGGCGACGGCAAAGCAGAGGTGGTATGCAAAACGGCTGACGGCACCGTTGACGGAACGGGCGTCACCATCGGAAGCGCCACTGCGGATTACCGCAACTCCAGCGGCTATATTTTGTCGGGACCCGAATTTCTGACGGTGTTTTCCGGGCAAAACGGGAAGGCGCTCTCCACGATCGATTACGTGCCGCCGAGAGGAACGGTCTCCAACTGGGGGGACAGCTACGGCAACCGCGTCGACCGGTTTCTCGCTTGTGTCGCTTATTTGGACGGCGTGCGCCCAAGCATTGTAATGGCACGCGGCTACTACACCCGCACGGTAGTCGTCGCTTATGATTGGCGCAACGGCAGCCTGACGAGAAGATGGACGTTCGACAGCAACAGTTCCACGAATGCGGGCACCGCCGGGCAAGGCAACCATAACCTCAGCGTAGCCGATGTGGATGGCGACGGCAAAGATGAAATCGCCTACGGCTCGCTCGGCATCGACGATAACGGAGCGACTTTGTACAATACCGCTCTCGGGCACGGAGACGCGATGCATCTCGGGGATCTGAACCCCGATCGGGCCGGTCTGGAGGTATTTCAGGTACACGAGAATACCAGCGCCCAGTATGGTGCGGAGATCCACGATGCCCGCACCGGCCAGATTTTGTGGGGCCTGCGCACAGGCACAGATACGGGAAGAGGGCTGGCCGCGGATATTGACCCCAGGTACAAGGGCGAAGAGCTCTGGGCATCCGGCATCGGGCTGTACAGCGTTACGGGCACGCAGATCAGCAGCAGCAATCCCGGCTCTACCAATTTTGCGATTTGGTGGGACGGGGATTTATCCCGCGAGCTTCTGGATCACAGTTCCAACGTCGGCAAAATTGACAAATGGGACTACGCCAACAACCGGCTGGTCAACTTGTTAACGGCTTCCGGCACGAACTCGAACAACTCGACCAAAGCGACCCCGTCTCTGCAGGCCGATCTTCTAGGGGACTGGCGGGAAGAAGTAATCTGGAGAAAATCCGACAGCTCCGCCCTGCGGATCTATACGACCACCGACGTCACGACGACAAAAATTCATACCTTGATGCACGATCCCGTCTACCGGCTCGGCATCGCCTGGCAAAATGTCGCGTACAACCAGCCGCCTCATACAAGCTTCTATCTGGGCACCGGCATGAGCACCCCGCCGAAGCCGAACATCTACACGACGCCGTAAACAACCGGCGCTACGCAGGGCTGATCCACAAGCAGCATAAGTTGCCGGTGAGTCAGCCCTTTTTTTGGTCGGGCCCCCGTGGGAGTCAATGTTGTCAGGTTAGTAGATTTTGGTATAGTAGAGGTAAATGATAGAAACGGATGATAGCGCGTGAAAAAAAAGGAAAAGCGACCTTATCTCGTGTGCTTAACAAGATGAAAAGCGACGAATTCAAAGAAAGCGCGAAGAAGAATACGCAGGATTTTAAACGCAATCGCAAGATTGGTTTCTTTCCGCTGCTGC
>NZ_JBZYAO010000062.1:0-28934 GCF_059820445.1 Paenibacillus sp. sgz302190 | reverse complement strand
GCAGCAGCGGAAAGAAACCAATCTTGCGATTGCGTTTAAAATCCTGCGTATTCTTCTTCGCGCTTTCTTTGAATTCGTCGCTTTTCATCTTGTTAAGCACACGGGATAAGGCCGTTTTTCCGTTTTTTTCACGCGCTATCATCCGTTTCTATCGTTTACCTCTACTATACCAAAATCTACTAACCTGACAACATTGGGGTGCAACCGACCCTCCTTTATTTATTTTCATTATAATACTAACACTTTATACGTGCAACCACCTTACGCCAATACTCTCCAAGCTCGCCTTGGCTTAATGGGTGGCCGGCCGACCGCCGTCATGCAGCGCAACACTGCGCGCTGGGAGCTGCTTGCGGTGCGAATTTCATCACTGCCGTATTACGCCTTCGCGCCACTGTCTTGCGATTGCCGGACAACACCGCGCGCAGAGGCGCCTGTCAGCCTTTCATGCGGGAAAACCTGACGCACCGGTGCGATAATCAGAGCGGCGACAGCCGCTTTGATAGCGTCTCCGGGCAGGAACGGATAGCAGGCGCTGACCATGGCTTTGGAGAACGTAAGTGTCGGCACTTTGTACATCAGCCACGGTACACCGGAGACGTATAGGATCAAGGAACCAAATACTTCAAGAACGAGAAATGCGGCCAAATATCCCATAATCCCTTTCATGCGGATGCGCGGCAATATGAGGCCGATCAGCAGGGCCGAGAAGGGCCACATGAAGATGAACCCGCCCGTAGGCCCGGTCAGTACGCCTATTCCGCCGTTGCCATGGAGCATCGGAAAGCCGATCGCGGTCAAAATCACGACCAAAGCCATGCTTAAAAATCCGTATCGGGCACCGAGGAGGCCGCCCGCCAGCATCACAGCCAAAGTCTGCAGTGTGATCGGCACGGGGGTGAAACCGAGCGGTATGCTTACAAAACTGAATAATACAAGAAGTGCGGCAAACAATGCGCTAAAAACTATGCCTCGAAGTGTGAGTTTCATATTGTTCATCTCTCCCGATTCTGGTATTCTTAACTTATTGTCAACCAAATATTCGGATGTTTGGTTAACAATTCAGGATTATAGCACAAGCTTTCAGAAAGTGAAAGGAACTTTTTTCATATGTCTAATTCAAGCATCGCAGCCTCTTTACAAAAGGCGTCTGTCATCTATAGAGCCGAGGCGGGGCAAGTCCGGCAGGTGTGGACCAATGTTAACATCGACATTCGCGCAGGGGAATGGATCGTTGTCGCCGGACCGAACGGCAGCGGCAAAAGCACGCTGGCCAGCGTGCTGCTTGGCCTATGCCCGCTCTCGGACGGTCAGCTTATTCGCGGTGGGGGGGAGCAGTCGGTCACCCGCGGTGTATTGCAAATCCCCGATGCGCAATTCGTCGGGGATACGGTGGAGGAGGAGCTGCAGCATGTGCCGCAGGCTCCCGATCTTGCGCCTGAAGCGCGGGCGGAGCTCTATGCGGCAGTGCTTGGGCGGGTCGGCCTGTCGCTGCCGCCGGGGCGAACGCTGAGCAGCTTGTCCGGCGGACAGAAGCAGCTGCTGAACATCGCCGCAGCTTTGGCGGCGAAGCCGGATTTGCTGGTGCTCGACGAGCCGACAGCGATGCTCGATCCGGCAGCCCGGCAGGAGGTGCTGCGTGCTGTGCGGCAAGCGCACGCGCGCGGGATGACCATCGTGTGGATCACGCACCGATTGGAGGAAGCGGCCGAGGCCGGCCGCGTGCTGGCGTTTCATGGGGGCCGGGTCGCTTTTGACGGGCCTCCGCGGGATTTTTTCTATGGAGAGGCCTCGGTGGATTCGGGCAGCAGTGAGACGTCCGGAGAAAGCACGCTTTCTCCGTGCGAGAGGCTGGGGCTGGAGCCGCCGTTCGTCGTACGGACCGCTTTGCTGCTGCGGCAGCGGGGGCTGCGGCTCGATCCGCTCCCGCTGCACGCCGACGAGCTCGCAGAGGCGGTGAATGCCGGATGACGATCCGTTTACAGAACATTTGCGTAACCGCACCGGATGACAAGAACAGCTTTTTGCTGAAAAATATCGAATTGACTTTGCACGACGGAAGCATTACTCTGCTGGTCGGCCATACGGGATCGGGCAAGTCGACTTTGCTGCAGGCCGCCGCGGGAATCATTGAGCCTTCATCCGGTTCGATCCTGCTGGATGAACAGCCGATGTGGAACAAAGGGAAGGTCGATCAAGCGCTGATGCTCCGGCTCGGGCTGACGTTTCAGTTTCCCGAGCAGCAGTTGTTCGCCCGCAGCATACAGCAGGAATTCAACTACTCGCTGCGCCCGTATCGGCTAGGTGCAGAGGAGCGCGAGCACCGCATTCGCTCCGCTTGCGGCGATTTCGATCCGCCAGGCGCTTTCGCCATGGATCGCTCGCCTTTCACGCTCAGCGGCGGCCAGCAGCGGCGCCTTGCGCTGGCAACGACATTCGCAGCCGCACCCGACTGGCTGCTCATGGATGAGCCGACCGCCGGCATGGAAGCGGCGGCGGCGCGCGAGCTGCTCCGGCTCATCCGCCGGAGCGAGCGGCCCCGGGGTGGATTCGTTATCGCCACCCATGATTTGGACACGTTCCTGCCGCTGGCGGATCGTGTTATTGTCCTTGCCGGCGGCTCCATCGCAGCCGATGGCACGCCGGAGGCGATCTGCCGCCAGCCGGAGCTGCTGCTCCAGGCCGGCGTGGGCTTGCCCGGCTGCGTGGAAGTGGCGCAGGCGATGGGGCGCATCGGCGGAATCGGGATTCCGCCGGATGCGCTCACGCCTGAGCGNCGCAGCCGATGGCACGCCGGAGGCGATCTGCCGCCAGCCGGAGCTGCTGCTCCAGGCCGGCGTGGGCTTGCCCGGCTGCGTGGAAGTGGCGCAGGCGATGGGGCGCATCGGCGGAATCGGGATTCCGCCGGATGCGCTCACGCCTGAGCGCGCCGCAGCCGCGATTGCCGAGGCGCTGGAGGCCCGCGCCTCGGGCGGCGCAGCCGCGCCCGCGCCGCCTCCGCGCCCGGCGGCGTTCGCGCGCGCGGAGGCGGCCGCTGCGCCGTACGCCGCGGAGCGGCCCGCCGCAGCCGCGCAGCTCCCGCAGGCGGCATGGCACCGCATCGACCCGCGCGCGAAGTGGCTGCTCTACCTGCTGCTGGTCATCGCAACGATGCTGCAGCATCAATGGACGGGGCTTGCCGCCGCAGCCGTCCCCGTCCTGCTCGGCTTCGCGGGTCTCCCGCGCGCGGCTATCCGGGGCGGAGCCAAAGTGGCCCGGTCTTTCGGCTGCTTTATGCTTTTGTCCGTTGTGCTGGCGGGCTTGCAGTTTTCGGCTGACCCCGGGCCGTTTTCCGTAGGATTTAACGCGCCGCGGGCGTTGGACACGATGCTGAACGTATCGCGCCTTTTTATCGTTATCCTTGCGGGCTATTGGTTTGCGGCGACGACGCCGTACGGCCAAATGGTACAGGGTCTCGGCTGGGCGCTCAAATATTTCAAAAAGCTCCAGCTTCCGGTTGATTCGTTTGCGCTGGCCGTTTCTTTGATCTTCCGGTTTTTGCCGCTCATTTTGCGTGAATGGCAGCGGTTCTCGGCGATCGTACGGGCCAGAGGCAAAGCCTCCCTGCGACCGGGCGCCGTCAGAATGCGAGACATCCCCGCGTTGATCGTACCGCTCCTGCTCGCGCTATTTTACAAAGCGGAAGAAATGACAATCGCGATGGAATTGAAAAGAATGGGCGGACAGCCGCTGACCGTTCAGCGAAATTTGCTCAGTTGGACTAAAAGCGACACACTCGCGGTCTTCGCCGGAGCTGTATGCTTCGGATTGTTGGCCGTGTGGCAGAGTTAAGGAGGAGAAAATGAATTACATCGTATTTGATTTGGAAGCTACATGTTGGGAAAATGACAGAACGAAGCAAAACGAAATTATTGAAATCGGTGCGGTAAAAATTAATGAAAACTTGCACATTATTGATGAATTTCAAACCTTCATTAAGCCCAAATTAAATCCCGTTCTCTCGGATTTTTGCAAAAAACTTACCTCCATACAACAGGAAAATGTCGCTGCAGCGCCATATTTTCCGCAAGCGGCGGGGGCTTTTCGGGATTGGATCGGGAAAGAAGACTACATTCTTTGTTCGTGGGGATTTTACGATAAAACTCAGCTGAAAAAGGATTGTGAATTGAACAAAATCAATGCCGGGTGGACGAGCAAGCATATTAGCATCAAACATCAGCACGGGAAAATGATCGGAGTTGAAAAGGGAGTCGGCATGGGGCATGCTTTGCAACAGCTGGGCATTGCACATGAAGGCACTCATCATAGAGGAATTGACGATGCCCGAAACATAGCAAAAATTTTCGTGAACATTTTTGATAGATTAAAATTTGAGTAAAATTCCTTAGTTAGACAGCAACTTAAGCTAGCGGGAATGATTAGGAGACACAACGGCTCTTCACCGCTAGCGTTATTGCTGCCTGTTCCCTTACAGGAACGACGTTTTTATTTATCACGATTAGCCAAGTGTGCTCTATAGCTTCATCTAGACTCATTGCCTTTTCCAGATCCTCGTCAACAAGTATAAGTAAATGCCCTTCTATCAAATGCCCTTCTGAGGTTCTAACTCAAAAGTAGCCGCCCAATATTTTGGAGAAATTTTAGAGACCTCGGCGGTGCATGGTGCGCATGGGTGGCGGCGGTAGATAACAAAAGACAGGTCAATCAGGGTGGTATCTGACCATAATCGACCTGTTCAATGTAACCCTATAGCGTTATTTAGGCTATAAAATAAAAGCATTTGATGTGCGTACAAATGAAAAGGCGAAATCTTTATACGGGTATTACATGGGTTATATGTGTTATGGGTTGAATGATAGATTCATTCCGTACTGGGTAGCCCCCAGCAGAAAAGCCTTAACTACTTCGTATTAGGATTCTTATAACACCAATCGGGGTCATAGGGTAATGCTTTTATTTTTTGCATGTCTTCCCAGCTATAGACCCAATCATAATCTGTAACCCAAAAGTAATCATCGGGATTCAATCTAAGGTATTCATAAATCAAATTAAAAATTAGTTTTTGGACACCATAAATATCTTCAATATGACCCACTTGACATAATGATAAGTCAGAATCTAATTCCAAATCCTCGTGATAGTAAAAATCAATACTTGGACTATTAATACCATGAACAGAAAAAATAAATGATTGCTCGCTTTTCTCTGAAAATGAATTATTATTAATGTTCAATGTAGTATATAAAAACTCACCCTTATCTGAACAGTATTTATTATTATGAAAATAAAGAGTTGCATCCGCATGAAATACTGATACTATTGTATCTGCTAACAATTTCTCAGGTGAATACTTTCTTTTTTGTGTCAAAATAACAGCCGAAGTACCCATTTTATTTTAATACCTCCTTAAGTTCATCCAAAGAATTAACAATAATAACTCCCTTAGGTTTATCAAACTGTTCGACATCCGTTCCGGCGGCTTGGCCGCTGCCAAATAACGCCGACATCAACCTCGCGGTATTGCTAATCGGAGAAAGAAAACTAAGCCCCTTGCTGACGGCATTCTTCACAAAAGAAAGAATACCGCCGGTTGTGATCGCTTTGCCTTTTCCATCCGCTTCATCGGATTGATTCGCTTTTTTCGTGGCGAAGTCCTGGACAAATGCGGATCGAAGCGGTGCGTGCCCGATACGAACGACAAACGAGGAGAAGGAATGAGGCGTTTCGATCTCGCTTTTGACCGTAAGTAGCGCAAAGGCTGTGGAAGGAGTAGGGGGGGCTCTCGACGTTACCTTTTTTTATTTGTAGAGCCAATACTTGAGCTGGTCTTGAGTAAAGTGATTGGCGACGCACCAAGCCGCCATGGTAATGCCACTGGTCTTGTAGGTTTGTATACATGCTTCGCAGTCATGTCGCAGTTGTTCCCTGGCAGTCATAAGACAATCTCCTGATTTCGGGTTGTCTACATTTTCCCATGGATATTCGAGGCTTTGAAGGTGGGGCAGGTTTGACGCTTACGAGAGTTAAGTGGAAATTTCACATGTCTAGTTTTTAATTTACTTTGCTGTGCCGTACTTTTCGTTGTTAGCGATACCGCGGCAGAAAAAGAAAACCACAATACGGGCGGCTAACTCGCATTATGTCTTTCTACATGGGTATTGGTTTCATTTATCCGTCAGGTACAAACTTTTTAAATATGAACGTATACCCTTGATAGAGGTTCAATAAAAAACATTTGGTTGAATGATGGATTCATTGGGCACTAAGTAACCCCACTTCACAGTAAAAAACATAACAATAGTTTACTCAACACGACCAATATCCAGTGCATCTAGGGCTTCATCACTTATATCGAGTGGTTCTATTTTAGCCCGATTTGCAAACGTGAGAAATTCACCAGCTACATTCAAAAAGCCTTCCCTTTTGTAGAAAAAACCGCCTCTTTCATAAAGTTTTATTACTGGTTCAAACAAATCTTTATTTTCAATAGCAATTCGATTCTCTTCATCTATTAGTGCGCATAACTCTAAATAGCTAGTAACAATTGCTCTATGATAGCTATTGTTGACTTCATGTAGTATTTGTAATTCACTAAAGTTCTCTTGGGGCACAGTTATCGAATTTGAAATAATAATAAAGGGATATATACAATGACCTGGATAATCATTAATAAATATTGATGCTCTTCTTAAGTATTCTTTACACAGATGAACATGTGATCTAGTTTCCCTTTCCCCAAGACAATTCCAATCGATAGCGGAAATACGATTAATTGCTTGCTCTAAATTTTTCATTTACATTATCTCTCCATCTTTTCTATTTTTGCTGTATTGTCCATAATATATTTGTATGCTCCAGGAAGTTCAAATTTGGGCTGGGGAGGCATGTCTAGCTATCTCTTGAAACCATGCTTTTTGTTTTGGATTTAACGAAATGACGAAATCTTCATACGGGCATTACATAGGTTAAGTGTGTTATTGGTTGAATGTTGGGTTCATTCGGCACTGGGTAGCCCACCTCTGTTATTAATTAACTCATGCTTTCTGCAATTCTTTCCACAATTTCTTTATCCCAATCATCAAGATCAGCTATTAATTCCTCATATTTGCATTTCGATTCAGGAGTATCAATAGCCAAAAGTGCCGCTATGCTGTAATGCCCTATGGTGTCGATTCCAAAGAGCTTATTTACATTCGGGTCTCTAAATTTGCTGATGTAAGAAAGTTTAGAAATAATCTCTTCGTTACACAATTTTCTGCTGACAATCTGACTTATAGCTCTTACTAAAACCTGATTATGATGAATATCTAAACACTTGATAATTTCAAGATCGTTTAATTTGCCTTCTCTTATTTCCTTCGATAAACTTAGAGGTTTCACTCTTCATCGCCTCCCTTTATTCATTTACAGGACCAAAGTTATCTGTTAGATATTGCCTTTCAGCTCTATAGTTGTTCCACAGTCGTTCAGCAAGAGCCTTGTTACCTATTCGGTCAGCCTCTTTTATTTCAACCATGTATGTTTTGGTCAACCAAAAGTTGTTGTACTTTGTTTTCATAATTCAACACCGTCCTTCTTGTGTCGTTATGCCGCCACTGCACGGCTGTGGAGTGGGGAAGGCGGCTAGCCTAAGACATTACCTCACCTGTTCTATGTCAACTGGTCGTCACCAGAGCGTTCTTACACTGTAGTCATCGCGGCAAAAAGCCAGATTGTTGCGGCGTAAATCCACTTTGTTCTGTTACACTATAAAAGTCGGGCTATCCCGACTTTTCGTTGCGATGTCTTGGACAGCTATTTACAAATTGCGTTTATTTTGAAAAAACCGCAAGAAAACGAAGATAACAAAAAACAGATCAATAATCATGGTAGTATCTGACCATAATCGACCCGTTTAATGTAACGGAATAGCGTTATTTAGGTTATGAAATTAATGCATTTGATGTGCGTACAACCGTATTGACGAAAATTTTGTGCGGGTACTACATGGGTTATGTCTCCTTGGAATCAGCCACCCGACTCATTCGGCACTGAGTGGGGTATACTTATCAACAAACTGTGTCAGGAAAAAGACCACAATAGGGCCGGTTATCTTGCATTGTGGTATGTTTACACAAAGTTATTGACAGGCCCTTGAAAATCTTGAAAATATTTAAATCAGATTATCTATGTCCATCGGTTCTATTGTTACAAATTTCTCAAACCATCCGCTTAAGGGCATATGTCCAACATTTTTTATTTCCAATGACTGGTGTCGGAGATCAAATAAACCTCCTCTTTCAATAATTTTAATTAGCGGTTCATATACATTTAGATATTTAATAGCTTGTGGATGTTTATCAACATACTTTGCCAATTGGATGTAGTATTCAAATATTTTTCCTGTGTATATGCTTCCACCTAAAAACTTTGAAGCTTCTTCACTACAATAGTCCGAAATCACTATTTCTCCATCATTGTCACCAAGCAATTGGGCTATATTTGAAAACAAGGGCGACCTCGGTTTGATCGATTCCTCCTTAAAAAATTGAGCCAATCTCCTCAAAAACTCTCGAGCTAACTTAACATCTGCTTTTGATACACTTGTTCCTACTACATTCCATTTTACACTATTGATTTTTACTATAGCCTCATCTATATACATTTTTTCACCTCTAGTTAATATTCTATATCTTTATCAAAATGTTTATTAAATTCCTTTGTTTGATCATATTCTGGAAACGAAGGCGGATTTGGATCTGTTATATTAGCTCTGTCATGTGCATTTTTTCGAATGTCGATATCAAATATCTCGTCCTCATGATTCCAAGTAGATGGATCTCTTAAAGGCATCCCTCCATCCATAAATTCCTTTTCTTTAATTTCATGATTTGCTAGTTGCCTAAACCATTCTTTTTCCTTATTTGTTAATTCGCCCTTCTGAGCCTTCTGCCATGCATATGCAATATCTGCATCAGCTTGAAAATATAATTCTTCGTATGGTTTACCACCTACAGATAACTGTTTTGTGTCTAAGAATAAATGTTTTTTCATTTTTAATATTTGTTCTTCTGTTAATCCTGTATTCTTTGCTACTGTGGCGATATCCTCAAAACCTACTTTTCTAATTACAATATATTTCCTCTCAAGGAGTGCTTGAAATCCATCCTCTGGTACTATGATATGCTTTTTCATTTCTACAGGATCAGTTATATATTTAACTTCACCCGTCCCCTCAGCTTCCAGCGATCTCTCAGGCGGCTTGTCCGACTTGGGAGCCTTCACACGCTCAGCTTCACCAATGGTCTTTTCCATTGATGCAATCTTGCTGTACTTCGCCAAGCTCTCAAAGCCTTTGGTTACTGCTACAGCAAGCAAAATTTCTCCGACCCCATGTCCGATGATACGAAATTGCGTATCCGGGTTGCTTCGCTTGAACTCCTCGATGTGCTGCTCGATCGGCCTGAAGAAAGCTTTTGTACTGCTGACCGCTTGATCTATCGGATGCATGTTTTTCATATCATCGTAGAACATCCGGTAAGGCCCTGTTATAGGATTATAGCCGCTAACGTCTCTTTCCGGAAATAGCTTGTTGTACAAAGCGGACATGTTATTCATATCTTGCCTAACAACAGCAGCGGGATCGGTAACCATCTCATAGACGGAATTCACCGTATCGACTACCATATCCCTGGTTTCATAATACGCTGATTTGGCCGTATCCACAATCAACCCTTCCATAAAGCTTTTCGCATACGATATTGCTTCGGGAGAGGGATATATATTTTGAATCAGTTTCGCTCCTTTGTTGATCTCATTCTTGTAAACATCCAATAGGGACGTTTTTCCAGCGGCTTGGCCGCTGCCAAATAACGCCGACATCAATCCCGCAGTATTACTAATCGGAGAGAGAAAATCCAATCCTTTACTGACGGCATTCTTCACAAAAGAAAGAATACCGCCGGCAGTGATCGCCTTACCTTTCCCGTCCGCCTCATCGAATTGATTCGCTTTTTTCGCGGTGAAGTCCTGGATTTGCTGCAGTTCGTAGCGCAGTTCCTGCAGCATCCGGTCAATCGATTGGTAGCCGCTGTCCACATCGGATCGCTGCCGGCTGGACATCGCGAGCCCGTTCATCGCGCTGCGAAGCTGGCTTTGGATGCGCTCCAGCGTCCCGATCGTCGCATGAAGCTCGCTGGCCGTGGCTCGCAGCGTCGACGTGTCTACACGTATTTGCACCCAGGTTCCCCCTTTCGTTGTTAGTGGATCGCATGTTCTTTTAATGCGTCACCCTTGCGCCAAAATCGTCATAACTGGACAAATCCCCGTGATAGAACGCCACATCGCCGTCCATCAGCGTGAACGTGTTGCCGTACTTATCCATCGTCGTGTTGCTGAATCCTTCCATCTGCCATTGGTTGTCCAGCGGGACGCTCTCTCTGGGCAGCCGGTAATAGCGCAAAAAGGGATTCGCATAATCGGCGTTCTTGATGCTCTCCAGGTTGAAATTCACGATGATGTAGCCATCCTTCAAAAAAATCGGCGAATGATCGTCCAGCCCGCCATGCGTTCTTCCATATTCCGCGATGTTCGTACCCGCCGCTACTACATAAGGAGCCGCCGGCAAGCTGTATTCGCCATACCAGTGCTGGATCGAAGCCAGCGCCCGCTGTGGATCGACCGTGCTCGGCACGCCGGTTTTCGGTCCGATCATTGTCCGCGTCAGCCATGGCGACGTGAACCATGCGTACGCATTGCCAACCCAAGACTTGCGCTTAGCCCGGTACAAAAAGTCGCTTACGCCATAGTTGCCCGCCACATACGCGGCCGTATCGGTAAGCTCTTCGCCCGGCACATTACGCATCGTGTCGTTCAGCAGCACATGCCGCTGCTGCTTGTCGTCCGCGGAGCCGATTTTCACAAAATACCTCACCGGGTTCTCTGAGTAGGCGTGGTAGTACAGGTCGACCGGAATGCGCCCCGTTCCATCCTTATTCACGAAATAAAACGATGGCGTGATCCGAATGCCATCCCGTCGCCCGAACATGTTCCCTTTCGTCTTCAAATCGAATTTAAAATGATACCCGGTCTTGATCGACACGGTATGGTCATAGCCCGGAAACGGGTGGCTTCCCGGGTGAATCGGCAGCACATACGGATAGCTGTTGCCCCGCGGGCTTCCGTCGATATCATTCGTGCCGGTCCAGTACGAAACGCCTGTCGGCGAGATGCCGTCGCTCGTGCGGAACACGTACTGCCAGTCATAGTCACCGATATCCGTGATATGAAAATCGTACAGCCTGCCGATCACCTCTACCGGGATCGTGTTCGTGGCCACATGGTTCGGCCAATCGAAATTGGCGCTCGTTTGCGTCGTAAAGTCAGTGGGCGCATTGATCGCAATCGACCGAAAATGAACTGTATAAAACCCTTCGTCGATCCACGTCGGCATGATGAACGTCATGTCCGGCTGATTCACCGGAATGTCGACCCAGGTGCCGGCCGTGATGTACGCCGACTTGTCCGCATTCCAGACGTCGAACTCGAAGCGGACTTGCTTGTTGGCGGTGTACTTGGCGTAATCGCCGTACCCGTTTGTGACCCCGTACCCGCCGAAGCCAGGGTACGCGTCATGCTGGCCGGTCGTCGGCACGAACACCGTGAACGGCCGATCCAAAATGACCGCCGCCCGGCCTGCGGTGGGCACGACTTTTTCATTGTGCGCCTGATCGTCGGTCACAGACGGGTACATGACCACCGGTGTATGCACCGTCACCGGGTTGATGCCATTGATCGGATAGTCTTTATCCGATCCGCCTTTGACATTCCCCGGGATCAGCGGGTAATAGATCGTGCCGGTCGTCGGCTGGTCCGCCCGGTTGACGAGCGAATTGCTGACGACGTAGCCATTGCCGTACAGTACATCCCGGCCGATTTGCGTCGGCTGCGGAATCGTTCCCGGCGTCTGTCCCTGATCGGGATGCCGGGAATTTTCCATAACGGTTACGCCGTTAAACACGACCAGGTCATTGTTCACCTGGTTGCGGCCCACGACGTTCTCCGCTGCCGATTGAAACTCCGGCGGCGTACCTCCGGGTGGCGGGCCGCCGCCTGTCCCAAGGTCAACGGGATTACAAGCAGCTGGGTGCACGTGTGTATTGACATCATCTTTATTGTCAGATTGCAGGGTCGGCCCTGTATAGCCGGTGGCATCCAGCGTCACGGTCCCGCCGTATCCGCCCAGCGCATAATTGCTGACCGTAGCTTTTTCCAGTTCGTACACTTCCAGATTGTCGATTTGCCAGTACGAATACGGACGTGTCACGGTCATCGTTTGATTTACGGTTTCAGTCTTGGTAACAGGCGGAGCCATTGGACCTCCTGAGACCGTCCATACATACGTTTTTTTGACGGAAACGGAGTAGGTCACTTCACCGGTCATATTCGCGAATTGATTTTGAAATAAATAATTCAGCCCCAATGCGTTCGCATAAAGGCTTTCCGAAGTCGGGATGCCTTTTAACACATCGAATCTTTCCGCATCCCGCATATCCGCGCGAAGTACGCCGCTTGCCGCAGGATCCATGACGGCGTCCTGATTGATCGTTCCTTTGATCGGGGGACCAATCCGGGAACTGCACCCTAATGTAGGTGGTGGAGGACACCCTCCTGCAGGACACGAATCATCAAATGTTGCCTTCAACACTTTGTCGTATTTATAAGTTTTACCTTTTATATCTGCTAAAAATTTAGCATAATAGTAAACTTGTTTTGCCCCAGGGTTAGCCCATATGTGTTTGTAAGTATCATTATTAAAGGTTTGCTGGTAGTAAACCTTGAACGTATCCATAGTCCCGTCGGGATTAGCTACACTTACATATTGCGTGCTTGGATCTGTAAGCCCGGTGTCACCTGTATTTTGGTCTGTGATTGGTTCAGTGAAAATCGTTCGGACATTTTCAAGTGAGTAGTCACCACTACTTGCGGCAATATAATCAGTTGGAATATAGATAGAATCTTGTGTTAGAAAAGCCTTTGTTCGGTGCAATGTCAATGACAAATGATTGTCCGTACATCCGGGATATTGAGGAAAAGGCCCATATCCTCTATCAGATTCCCTTGCTGGTGCTGCACTGCCACCGGGACAAGCTATATTATCTTGCCACTGAGTGTCCCCTACACCGGCATACCAAACCTGGCCATTACCTTTAGCCGTATCATAAATAGACCATCTATCCCAATAATAAGAACCAGGGTCTGTCTTATTGTCTTTTGACCAAACCTCGATCTCGGTTCCGCTTAAAGTATCTGTTCCGGAGAAGGAAGCGCTGCCTGGTGAAAATCCATTGACCTTACGAAGTAATGTCCCGTTATTATCATACCAGGCTAGTTCGGTGATTACCTGTCCCGAAGGTGCATGTACAGTAATGGGATTCGTGTCTATCGATGAAACGGAACTAAAAGTTAATCCTCCGAAGTTATATAACCTGGATGAATCTATATTTAAGGTGTACGCTATTGTTTGAGTTGACGGAGCTGCTTTAGCATGGTTACTAAACATGACATCTATCTGAACCGACGCAATTAAAACAATAAGAGCTAATAATAAACTTCTACATGCTCTCATATGTGGTTGCTCCTCCTGATTATTTAGTTAGGGTAGGTATCTATAACACTTTTAGAGACAGGAGTATGCCCGGTAACAGAAGGAGTTTTTACATTCAAAACGAAACCTTCATTCTCGAATTTTGCTTTTGGGATAATATAAGCATTGATATATGGATAAGTAATCGCATAGGGAACGTTTAATGTTCCGGAAATAATGTCTTGAAAACTTTGCTTATACCCATATAACGAAAAAGGCAAATAATTGATTTTAGGGGCTAATGTATTTATGTCAACATGGGATTTAGCATACAGAATATAGCTTGCCGGATAATTCTTAATTGGGTTTTTATACGCCCCTGAACCCCAAGAAAGCTCGTTGATTGGAAGGAGATTTTTGTTCGGATCGTTGGGGTCTTCAAGATCGATAAGAATTAATTGATCAATTGTTCCCTTGAAATCGGGTGCATCAATGGCTAAATCGTCCGGATTCCAGTAATCAATTGCAAGTTTATCTGTGCCCCTTACTTTTTGGTTGAAAAAATCCGGATAGATGGTAAATATATTTGTTCTGTGCCAAACTAACTCTGCATTTGCTACAGCGTGTTTGTCAGCAGAAAGCGTTTGGCCGTCCTTAATGGAAAGAATACGCTCAATGATGGCCACCGCTTGAGCGCGCGTCGTCGTTTCGTCCGCCCCAAGTGTGCCGCTATCGTCCAGGCCGGTGATCAGCCCGGCTTTGGTCGCCAGATACATCCATTTCTTATCATCCAAGTTCTTGTCGCCAGTAGCCGCCCGAACCGCTATGCGCGCCATTTCTTGACGCGTCATCGGCGTATTCCAGTCTCCGCTCGTAAAGTCGCTCCATTGATGAATCCCCGCGGTGACCGCCGCGTTAATGTACGGCAAATACCAGTCACTGCCGCTGGCGGTGCCGGAAACCGAAAGATGAAGCGCGGTATCGACCATTTTGATAAACTCGGCGCGCGTCACTTTTTCGTTCGGTTTGAAAGAATGGTCTTGATAGCCGTCGACATAGCCTTTTTGAATGGCTCCAGCGATAGTTGTTTCCGCCCAATGTCCTTTCGTGTCGCTGAAGCTGCCTGTGGAAGCCGTACCGGCGGTAGTTATCGCTTTTGTTCCCGGCGCAGCAGTGGTAGAATCGGCCTCGGCAGCGTGAATGGAAGTTCCAAGTAGTGCGGCAGTTGCTAGTGATGCAATCCAATATACTTTCATTTGTATACCCCCAAAGGAATGAATTTACTTTTCTCAAATCAAAAAACCAACCGATTTCGGCAACCCGGCTGCCGTTTCTCCGAGAAATGTCTTACGACATATCCTTTGTAGAAGTAGGCCCGTGGCTTTGCGTCCCTGTCTTTCGAACAGGTTTGCCTTTTCGTGTTCAGTTGGTTTATAGGCATTTAAAACTACAAAAATAGTACATAAGATTTAATACAAGTCCCATATTAACCCATAATCTAACATATTTCCACATAATATTAATTTCTTGCACCTACTTGAACACACGCCGATCTTTTTCTTTCTTCATCAATAGCCTAGAGCTACGTTTGAGCAAGTGTCATAATTAAGTCTTGACCAAATATGTTAAATTATGTAATATTTTCTTTGTAAGCATTAGGTGTAAATTCGTTTTTCATCATCACTTTTGTAAAATCCATTCATTTGTCAAAGGAGATGGGAAGGTTGAGTAGACGTTACTTAATTAAAAACGGCTGCGTTTTGACGATGGACAAATCTTTAGGGGATTTTAAGAAAGCGGACATTTTAGTAGAAGACTCTGTCATTGCAACGATTCAAGAAGATCTCGAAGTATCGGATTGTGAAATGGTCGACGCAACGGATATGATTGTCATGCCGGGATTGGTGGATACCCATCGGCACGTTTGGGAATCTTTGGTGCGAACTATAGGCGCCGACTGGTCGTTGCCTACCTATTTGCAAAACATTTATTATGGCGGGTTTGGAAGCAGGCTGCGTCCCGCGGATTGTTATGCCGCTAACCTGTTGGGAGCTTTGGAAGCGCTCAATGCCGGCGTAACCACTCTTTTGGATTGGACGATGATTTATTCTCCCGATCATGCGGACGAATTGATTCGCGGCTTGCAGCATTCCGGCATTCGTGCCGTGTTCGCGTACGGAGCTTCCGGTGAAACCGAATATTGGAACCGTGATAGCAAAAAAATGGTTACTGACGATGTGCGCCGCGTAAAACAGCAGTATTTTTCCTCCGATGATCAATTATTAACGATGGGGTTAGCCATTAGAGGACCGGAATTTAGTCACTGGGATACATCGGTTCAGGAAATCCAGCTTGCCAGAGAACTGGGTGCGGTATGTTCCATGCATATTGGCTTCGGCAGTTGGGGGCCGGATGACCGATCCGTTGAAAAGCTATATAAAGCCGGTTTGCTTGGCCCCGATTTAAATATGGTACATGCAAATACAATGGGCTATGACGAATACAAAATGCTCGCAGATTCAGGAGCGTCGATATCCGTTACTCCCGAGGTGGAAATGATGATGGGGCACGGGTATCCTGCCACCGGGTTATTTCTTGAGAACGGCGGGACTCCTGCCCTTGGCGTGGATGTGGTGACTTCAACCGGCGGAGACATGTTTACGCAAATGAAATTCATGCTTCAGGCGGAGCGGGCGAGAACGAATCAGAGCATTTTAGCTTCCAAAAACATGCCCGGCGAATTAAGTTTGAAGGCTCGGCAAGTATTAAATTTTGCAACCCTGGCAGGAGCCCAGGCCTTGGGGTTAGAACGGAAAACCGGTACCTTGACTCCTGGAAAAGAAGCCGACCTCATCCTGATTCGGACGACGGGTTTGAATATGTTTCCTGTTTCCGACCCGGTCGGTGCCGTCGTGCAATTTGCAAATCCGGCCAACGTTGATTCCGTGTTTGTTTCCGGTCGTCCGGTAAAGCGGCACGGACAGCTTCTTCACGCGGACCTGAACCACGTGCGTAAAATCGCTAATGAAAGTAGAGATTTCCTGTTCTCTACATCTGCAGACGCTCCAAGCTGAGTTGTTTAAAAAAACCGGTCTCCAAGTCCTGGAAACCGGCTTTTTATTTGCGCTGTTCGCTGCTGGCTAGCTTCGGCATAATTTAAATGAAAATAACCAGAAAGATATAGAAACTAAAACACAACGAACCCACAATAAGTGAGTTCGTTGTATTTGGCACAAAAATTATCGCTGCAAGGTTCTTGTTGGTTGAATTGGTAGGGGGGGGGGGCGAATCGTCACATGCATTCCCGCTGACCGCACGCACCCTGGTGTCCTGCTATTTATACTTTGGGATGTTTTCTTCATCTCGCCAACCGTTGAAGTAACCTACGTGAAGTTTAACAGAAGAATAATTCACGAAATCCCCATCGCCAAGTAACTCAAAGCTATGCGTCCCAGCCTCATAAGTGTTACTAATAACAACAAAACCTAATTGTTCCCCCTTATCATTGAAAAATGCTAAGTTTGCACCGACCTGTGCCTGTCTTGGTATTTTGAAGACTCCTGAAACTTTGGTTTGATTGCCTTCTTTCACAAGTATTAAATTTCCCACCTGCATATCATCTGTTGAAAGAGGATTTGGGTCAACAATATCGAGCTGTCCTTGTTTGATAATGACTTCTTGTGTTTCTCCGTTATAACCAACACCAGCTCCTAAACTTTCAGCTACAAAACGAATGGGTACATAAACATGACCTTCATAGTTTAGAGTGACATACCCGCTTCCGATTTCTTTTGATTGATCATTGATATTGATCTTAACTGGAAATAAAAGTGATTGAATGTTATTTGAAGCAGCTACCGCAGTTGCCATTGTCAAAGACGATCCAATTAGCATTCCAATTATTATTTTTTTCATAGCATTAGCTCCTTATAGTTACCATCATAAACCTGGATATCAATTGTTTGTGATAAGAACAATGACCTGACCGTTATTTCACTTCCATGTGGTCGAGCTGGTTGTTCCCCTCCCACGCGCGGTTGTAATATATCGTGTCGCCCGCGAAGTAGAGTGAAGTCGCACGAGCGGTCGTCAGACCGGTTTCCCCCGTACCGTCAATGCGGAGCTTGTCGATATTGTTGGATCCCATAATTCCGAAGTAGCCATCGGCCATGTAAATCCAGCCTTGGCGGTATTGAAGCGTCAAAATCCCGCGCTCCGAGGTGTACAGCGGAATATCGACCAGCCCGTTCCCGCTCATTTTGTTCAATTGCATACCGTTATGGCAAACATAATAGATCCATCCGTCGATGACGACCGCATGGGTCACATCTTCGCGAAGCTCCCGATTGTCGGAGCCGTCCAGATTCATCCGAAACAGACGGTTTTGTCTTATATAATAGATCGTATCCCCATCCAGAAAAAATCCGGAAAAAGACGAATTTTGGTCTTTGGCCAGGATCACTTGATCCTCCGTACCGTCGGTTTTCATCCTATGAATGCCGTCAGTCCAGTAATAACCGCCGCCGTTTGTATCATGCATGTAATATATCCAGCCATCCTTCACCCAAAGTTTTTCGGCAGGGCCGGCGAAAAGCTGCGCGCGCCCTGTCCCGTCGGTTTTGATCTTGTAGATACCGCCGGGATCATTTTGTGAGGGAATCGTGTAATACAGCCATTCCCCTTCGATGTTGAGATACGCGGCATTGTCGTCCGATAGCTTCACTTCCTCGCTGCCATCCATTTTCCGTTTCAACAGTTGACTCGGTTCGAAATACTTGTTCTCCGGGTTCATATAAATCCAGTCGCCTTGAACGGCAAGTTGTCCGTTATTTGCCACATTGAGCGCATCGGCCTGCTTCGCTTGCGTATTCGTTCCGCCACCGCAGGACACAATCCCGAGTCCCTGTTCAACATCCCAACTCGTCATCCATCCGAAAACGTCGTGCGCGAACCGCCACGTTATCGGAAAATACGTGATATTGCGGTAAAGCAGCAGCGGATACGGTTCAGCCGCATTGTCAATCACTTGGCCATTCACTTTAACTGGAAATGGCGCAAACTCCGCCGTTTGTGTATCATCGTTCGAATTGATTGTGGAAGTCAAATCCTGTTGGAGCGGTATGCAGGCGTTCGTATTTTTCAACGACATCCCCTGACTCGGGTTCCACTGCGCCGTAAGCCCCAGTGCGGTCGTGTTGTTCCAGGTCATCGGGAAATAAGTGATGTCTTTATACACGAGAAGTGGATATTCGCTGTGCCGCATATCCAGCACGTTACCGTTCACGGTTACGGGAAATTCGGGAAAGCTTACCTTGACCTGATCAGCCGCGGCACTGGATACGGACGGCTGCAAGGCAAGCGATATGCTCAATAACAACGCGCAGAGGCAAAGGCGGGCTCTGTTCATATCGAGTTCATCTCCTCACAATTAACTTTTACTTAAGCGTGTCCAGCACGTTGCAGGGGGGCGTTTGAGCAGCGCATTTAAATCCTCCACATAACCGTTAACAATGCGATGCATATACTGCTTGATTTCCTGATTCATGCAGAAATAACCTCCTCGTTCGGTATCTTTTCGGTAAAAGACGAAAGTTTTCATGCTGATACCCTTCAGTACCTAATAGACCCCATACTCTTGATTCGTAAAGCATCTCGATATTTGGTCATTCTATGACCTTTCATTGGTATTTACCCCCTGATGTCCAGAGGCACATTTCTCCATTTTACCCACGCAGAATATTCAGTTAGGGTCGTTGCAATGGTAGTGCCTTTTTACAGGTTCGTTATCATGGTTTGTGTACTCTCCTGAAACTTCGGAAGAATTGAAAGACAAATGGAGCAAAAGAAAAAACAGCTCCTTAAAAATATTCGGCTACCCGCCTTTTTTGAAGGTGCTGTTTTTTTCGCATTACTTACAGCTTAAACATATTATTTTGGCTTGTAAACGGATTCCTCTTGTGGAGCAGGCTTCAATACATTCAATTTATTTTTCAGATTCTTAACGAAAGTTACTGCTTCTGCTCTTGTTAAATGATCATCTTTCCCAAACCCTTCTACTGTTCCTTCCGTTTTTCCCTCCACAAGTTTATGATCAAGTAAATATTGTATTGAATCTTTTTCGCTATAATTTTCTCCGCAAGCATTGGACACGAGCTTTGCAATAGCCCCTCTTGTCAAATGCACGCCGTTTCCGGCAGTTGAGGATGGCGGTGTAATAATAGTCCACCCCATATTTAAAGCATATTTTATATAAGACCAAGACCAGTCGTCTTTATTCGGTGATACAGGCAAGTCTTTCGGCTGATATGCCCTAATTAATATGGCAAGAAATTCAGCTTGCTCGACATTTTCTTCAGGTTTAAAAGAGCCATCTGAATACCCATCGATAATATGATTCTCTACAGCCCATTGAATTGAATTATAACCCCAATATTCTGGCGATACATCGCTAAAGGGTTTTTGATTTGCAAGAGCCAAACCCGGCTTGGCTGCGGATATACATATACAAAGTAAGGCAGTAACTGCCACAATCTTTATTATCTTTTTCATAAATTCCACCTCTTGTTAAATAGAAATGGCAAAGATCAGATAGAAACCTATCCAATCTTCGAAGCCTTTCCTTATTTATTAAAATCTATGTTTACCTCATATAAAGTATCGCGTGTTTCACTGATTAGCTGAATTGTGCTAATTTCTGCCGCTGTATCTTTTTTGCTGCGTGCTAATGTGAAAATCGATGTCCACGGGGATGTTATAGAACTGCTATAAATATATACGTTGGACCATTTCCTATTTATTCCTTTTCTCCCTTTTCAAGTACAGCTCTATTACATGATGATATTTTTTAAATGCTTCATCAGGCCCAAGTTTTTTAATACGCTTTGATATGGTTGATGGTGATACGCCCAACAATCTTGCCCATTCAGCTATTCCTAGAGTTAGACCGCAATATGTTGAAAGAACCCTTAGGTCCCTGGGGTTCCCCCAATAGCAGTTTTCTTTCGTGTATCCCACATTTTCATCTTTCAAGTAAATTACTGCCTTCTCGAAGTATGTTTCCTGGGTGTCAATATAGAATTGTTCAAAATCCTTCCATTCTTCTGCAAAGTATATGTAAGGATGATAGTATCCGAATCGATACATAAGACTTGTCCAGTACTTTTTGATTTCCTTTTTTCTATTTACATTATCCATTAGTTCTACCTTCCAAGTGATCAGTAATCGAAATCATGCGGAAATAGCCTCCTCGTTTGGTATCGTAATGATGAATTTCGTTCCGAGCCCTTTTTGCGTGATGACCTCCAAATGTCCGCCTGCATGCAAGATTCTGCTCCTCATTTGTTCGATTCCCAATCCCGATGAATCAATCTCCCTCCGACGCACTTTGTTATCTTCAAACCCCACACCGTCATCCTCATAAATCAAACAAAAGTTTTGGTTCGTTTCCGTTATCCGGAAAGTGACGTTGGAAGCTTGGGAGTGCTTTTTCGCATTGTTGAGCAGCTCTTGAGCGATTCGAAAAATATGCCGCTTCGTCGGCAAATCTTTAGTTTCAATGGCAGCAGCCCGCTCAGCAATGAATTCAAGTTGAAAAGGAGCGGTAAAAGCTTCCTTCTTTATGTACATCGTCAGCGTTTGAATCAAACCGACCTCTTTCAGCAAGTGAGGATTTAATTCAAAACAGCTTTGGCGCAAACCGGCATTGATCAGCTCCACGAAATTAATCATATTGTCGAGCTGTTCCCGGTCTTCTTCGGGCGTGGCATCCTTCTCCGCCAGAGTGGTCAACTTTCTTTTCAGAAAGAAGAGGTCCTGCATCGTCGTATCATGAAGATCGGCAGCAATCCGAATCCGTTCCTCCTCCTGCAATTCGAACATGATCTTGCGGAACCATTGAATGTCTTGCGCCGTGTCCTCTTGGGGAAGTTGGGAAGCCAATTGCTGCAGCCTCGCGGTCAGCTTGCGGACCAAGTGAACATTTTCCAGGCTAACTTCCAAATAAGATGTAATCAGGCGCAGCCATTGGATTTCTTCCTTTCCGAGCAGCGTATTCGCCTTTTTGCGTGTCATTACCAAATAACTCGTATATTCTTCATGGTCATTCATCTCAATGCAAGTATAAAGCGGATGATCGAGCAGGGATGACGAATCGAGCAGCTGCCGAATTTCCGCAGTATTCATATCACCTTCGCTAATGATTTCGGTATCGTCCTTATACCGGAACACAATGGCTCCCCCCATCACCTGAAGCGTGTCCACAATATCGACAAGTATGCTATCTTTCAATTCGCGGAAACTGGAAATGGTGCCAAGGTTTTTGGAAATCTTCTTCAAAGCTGTTTGCAAGACGTATTTTCTTGGGAAAAGAAACGGTTCAAACCGTGTTGTCCAATATTCCGCCGCGTAGAGCACCCATGTAACAATAATCAGAGAAGCAACAAATATGAACAGAATTTGCTTCTCATCCACAACTTGGCTAAATAAGAAAGCATATACTCCCGTAAGCAAGCTGACCGGAACGACAGCCAGCAGGCCGGCGAACAAAATCCGCCGGATAATACGGCCAAAATCATATAGCTGGTTGGAAGCAATCAAGTATGCAAAAGAGATGGGAAAAAGTAAAATAATTCCGCTTGTAAATTGTGCATTTAAAATTTGATGTTGCGTAATCAATTGTGGAAGAAAGGAGAAGCAGATGACTGGTAAAAAAGAGAACAACCACGAAAGCCATACGCTCTTGATAATGCTTGACACGTAGGATTGTTCTCTCTGGATTTTGATGTACAGGAAAGTTAGAATGCACATATTGAAAATAAATCCAATTATGAAAAAGCTCAAGGAAACTGAACCACTATAACGATAAATTGTGTATGCTATGGAAGGATAGAAGTACAAGCATCTTATGCAGAAGCATATGGCAGCAAATGAATACATATATGTCAAAATTCGTTTTGGTAATTCAATGTCGCCTTTTTCCTTAAAGAAGACAACTAGAAAATGATAAAACACTATCGGCAACAAGATCATTAAACTGGTGATTACAAGTTTCCCGATTACATCTCCTCGAATAGAAGCGCCTAAACTCATATAAATGATTGCCATGGTCAGAAAAACAGCCGAAAGCAGTCTGGCAGATGGAGAGTGGCGTATTTTTATAAAAAGCAAAACGGCCATAAATAAGCACACTGCTTCTTCGATAATCGGAACAATATCGTAGTAGGTAGCACTATTGATGTTAAATTCTATTGCATACTCACGCCCGTCTCTAAAAATTAACAACGTGTGAGCTTGCTCAATTGTTCGCCATTTATAAACGAAAGGAGATTCATTGGGAAGCTTGCCGTCTACTCGCTTGACAATATCCCCCACTTGAAGATCAAGCTTTATACTGGCACTATGGGGAGCCAATTCTTTGATTACCCATTGCTGCTTTGGAGTTAGCTCAAGGTAAATCCCGGTATATGGGTAATGGAACGTAATGAACGAACACCAAAGCTGCAAGGCGACAAACATCGACAGTAATAGCCCGGTCACATACTTATTTTTCATAATAATCGTCCTCCATGCTTCATTTATTTGTTATTATTATGTACGTAGCACAAATTGTCCCGGAAGGGGGTGATCTCTATGCCTACAATCCAGCTAACCCCCAATTTGCATAATGCGGTACATATGTTGAAAAGTGTCGAGATGCATGAAAATGAAAGTCCTTCTGTAGCTGAACTATCCTTGTCGAAAGAAGAGTCTTCCGCACTGATGAGCACCTTCAATCGTCCTGTAACAAGAATGAAAAAAGAACCTCGTTGTGACTGGGATTGACCCCCTCAAGCAATATTTTACCAAATAGAAGAAGGATTGTAATTAGCCCCGGCTAAATGCAATCCTTTTTTTCATTTTTATGCATGGTTTGTGCGCACGTATGTTTCATAAAGATGAAACATATTTAGAATCGATGGCGTGATTTATGCGCTGAATCCGGTACAAGTTAACTTTATGATTATAGGTATATAAATGGGAGAGAATTACATTTTATATCATATCGGGAGAGAGTCAGGGATGAGAGATAAAAACATGAGCCGTTGGAATACTTATGAGCCATTTTATGTTCGATTAGATGATAAAAAAATAGTCGACATTGTCATCACCCATCATGCGCACAGCCGTTGGCGCACCCGAATAGACGACGAAAAAACCGAACTTGAAGAAATATGCATGTTTTTGTGGGAAAGGCTGAAGAACGGCAAAATCGTACCGTATTACCGCGATGAGGAGGAAGTATATGTCATCGATGGCGATTTGCTTATGGTTGTGCAGTTTGCTGTGGTTGAGAAAGAAACGGATCTCGCCGGCAATCCCTTACATAAAATGATCGTCATTACCTTCCTCGGAAGCATGGCGAAAACGATAGAACTGCGCGACTTGAAGACGTATTATTCATGGCTGCGCCATTCGAGAAGAATGAAATTACTTAAACACAGCAGGAAGAGAAGGTAATTATCCAGAACCTCACTTCGACGGCACATGGGCCAAAATGCTGACGAGCTTGCCGAAAGGATCGCGCACATAAAATCTCCGAACGACCCAAGGCTCGTCGGCCGGGCCGTATTCGATCGGAAAGCCGGCTCGCTTCATGCGCTCAAGGGCATCGTCGACAGACGTATGCGAGCCTCCTTGTGAGGCGAAGCTGATTTGGATGCCCATCTCCTCTTGCGATCCGTTTGACCTTCATTTCCGATCTTCCTTCCTATCCCGTGAGCGGGCAAGCTTTTATGATTCATTTCAACTGTCCGATTGACAGGCTGATTTTGTAGTTCCCGAACTGCAGCAGGTCGTCGAGCAGCGCGGATAGTTCCGCCGGCGAGCCGACACGCACTCGTATCCAGTAACAGCCTTCGCCGCTGACGCGGTGGGCTTCGACGATTTGGCCGTTTTGCTGTATGAATGTGTTGAATGCTTGATGAGCAGTATTCGATTTCATAAAAACCGTAACGAACGCTTGAACCGCCAGGCCGATTTTTTCGGGATTCCAGCGCACTGTGTATCCTTCGATGACACCGAGATCCTGCAGTTTCCGCACCCGGGAACCGACCGCTTGTCCGGTTAAATGGACGATTTGCCCGATTTCCTTATGCGGCCGGGAGGCATCCTCCAGCAAGCATTGCAAAATGCGCAGATCGGTTTCATCGATGGTTGATTGGCTCA
Source organism: Paenibacillus sp. sgz302190 (assembly GCF_059820445.1). NCBI lineage: Bacteria > Bacillati > Bacillota > Bacilli > Caryophanales > Paenibacillaceae > Paenibacillus > Paenibacillus sp. sgz302190. Next base: position 4,168 of record NZ_JBZYAO010000062.1, on the reverse strand, counting down.
TCTGCAAGTTCCTTTCACGTTGAAAATAATTGCCGGATTTTCGTTTCACCAGGTTGTATGCGGATTTTCCGGCACATTTTATAATTGTAACAGATTTAAGATGCAAACGTTAAGGAGTGCTGAACGATGAAACTTCAATTGATCCGCCACGCCACGCTTTGGCTGGAATATGGGGGAGTCCGCTTTTTGATAGATCCGATGTTTAGCGAAAAAGAGGCGAATCCGCCTATCCCCGGCACATCGAATGAAAGGCGCAATCCGCTCGTCGCGCTGCCGTCCCCGCTTGAGACTTGGCTCCAGCCGGACGCCGTTATCGTCACGCATCTGCATCCCGATCATTGGGATGAAGCCGCCGCGGCTGCACTGTCCAAATCGATACCGGTTGTGTGCCAACCGGGCGATGAATCGACGATAGCCGCCTCGGGATTCGAGTCGGTTACGGCTGTGGCATCCACCTTTACCGTGGGCGGGGTATCCCTGTCACGGACAAGCGGGCAGCATGGAACAGGGGAGATTGGCATCCGGATGGGACAAGTATCCGGTTTTGTTCTCCAGGCTGAGGGCGAGCCGACCGTTTACATCGCCGGGGATACGATATGGTGCGATGATGTGCAACATGCGCTCGATACGTACCGGCCGCAGCTGACTATCGTGAATGCGGGCGGAGCCCGGTTCACGGTCGGCGACCCGATTACGATGAACGCGGACGATGTGATCAGCGTTTGCCGCTATGCGCCGTACACCAAAGTCGTTGCGGTGCACATGGACGCCATTAATCACTGTCTCACCACGAGAAGCGATTTGCAAGTGAAGCTGAATGAATCCGGGCTTTCTCCGCAGGTTGCGATCCCCCGGGATGGCGAATGGATTTGACCTGTGGTAATGCGAACACCTGCCGATACTGGAAATTACAATCCAGTACGGCAGGTGTTTTTCATTTGTTCGTTGAAGTTGAACTATTATAATAATATAGAGTATTCTGAGAAGCATTGAAATCTAATAAATAAGGTGTTGTTTTGAAATGGAGATCATAAAATTTAATGATGACTTGGAGCTTTATGGCAGGGAATTTCCTGACTTTGACGAGCTAAAGAACTACTGCATTTCAACTCTTAAAAATAAAAACAATGCAATGGAAGCTAAAGTATATGCTATATATAACTACAGTAAATTTCATTTTGTATGTGCATCTAATGAAAAAAGTCTCTTCGATCCTAATGAAGAACTAATTAAAACAGGAATCCCAAGCGGAGAATATATCACATGTGATATCAATAGCTATGATGGGGTCGGAGATTTTTTAATCCAATCATCCTATAGAGTAGATCATACATCGTTTCTTTATATTGAGGAATACGATTTAAGTTCCGGGTCTATACAGGTTTACGTTTTATTAAGAAACAATGGTTTGAATTTAACGAGTATATCCAAATTTCCATACGAACAATCGCAAGATCTTAAGAATCATTATATTGCTAATTTTGTCGGTTCGTTAGAAATGAAACGTCTTCAAAATGGGTATATATGGGAGAATTTGAAAAAATACAACACAGTGAGTATTGAAGAATTAAAAAGTTACTCGAAAAAGCTTAAAACCGTTCTATTTTTTTGGGATACCCACTGGAGTCTGCCTGTGTTGAATGCTCTTGGAAGAGACTGGGTTTTTACTATGGAGTACGAAATATTGCTTCATCATTACTTTGAAAAAAATTTTCCTGAAGACCTCTATATTTTTGATCAAACTTTGAAATGGACACTTGTTTTAACTCATGAACCTCAGAATGAGGACGGGTGGAAATATTTAAAAATTGGAGAGATCTGCCCTGAGCTCAAAACGGATCTGTTTGGCCAAAAATCTCCAGTAGATCGGCGTCGCTTCAGTGATTGATGTACGAGGCTCTGTCGGTCTTGGCAGCAATCGTCTCAAGCTGGGGCGCATTGACATGCCTTCCGTCATACCTTGGTGATTTTGTTTCCAGAGAGCATTCGTTCACCTCTTTGTAAAAATGCCCCACCCCCTTTCGCGGAAAGGGAGTGGGGCATTTTGCCAATAGGCGTCCGACAAAAATGTTAGATTATTCACAGAATTACTTCGCACATTAAGGTAATATATGGAACAATAGGGATGAAATATAGATGAAAAAATCCTGGATAATGAATCCAAACGAAGGCAGCGGTAAAAGTGAAGGGCAAGCCAACCTTAACGACGGAATCGATGCTGGTCTGCGGTCACAAAGGCCACATCACGTTTGTTAGCAATGGCCAACAGGATGAGTAAAGGAAACGGAGGTGAGGGCCATGGCAGGCTTTGAACAGATCCGGGTCAAGACCGCATACCCAATTCACCGGCTGGAGGATGTGCAAATCGAGTGGAAGCCGGGGGAGCATGGACGGCTGACCGTGCGCGGAATCGTAGATGAGGCTGTCAACGTAAGCGCAGCGCAGCAAGCATCGGCAAGCGATGAGATCCATGTCTACGAATATGACGGCCAGCGGGAAACAACGCTGTTCAAGGGCTTTGTGAGCGCAGTGAACATGACGCATGCCAACGGCATATACGGCATCGAACTGGAAGGGCTGTCCGGTTCGCATATGCTGGATGTCGCCAAGCGGCGGCGAACGTTTCAGGATGTGTCGATGGACTATCCGTCGCTTATCCAGGAGCTTTTGCAAGCCTATCCGCAGCAGGATGTGCTGTACAGCGTGGGCCAAGGCGCAGCGATCGGAGCGCCGGTGATCCAGTACGAGGAGACGGACTGGGAACTGCTGAAGCGTCTGGCAAGCCAATTCCAAAGCGTCGTTGTCTGTGATATCTTGGAAGCAAGGCCCAAGCTGTTTTTTGGCATGCCGCAAGGGAAAAGCGTCAGTCTGCCGGAGGATACGCCGTATAAGGCGGGTAAGGACCTGCTGGCTTTTCAGCGGGCCGGCGGTTATGAGGCAGGGCTGCACGATACGGATTTCTTTTACTATGAGGTAGACAGCATGGAGCGCTTGTCCCTAGGGGATGAGCTTGAATTCCGCGGTAAACGGATGGTGGTCAGCGAAGTGGCGGGCCGCATGAACCGCGGACAATTCGTGTACAGTTACCGTTTGTCACGCGCAGAGGGGATTCGCAGGAGCCCTATCTACAACGAGAAGTTGACGGGTATCTCGCTGGAAGGGGAAGTGCTGGAGGTCAAGGGCGAGCAGGTGAAGCTGCATCTGAGCGTGGACCGCGAGCAGTCGAAGGACAAGGCGCACTGGTTCCCGTTCGCACCGGCGACCGGCAGCGCCATGTACAGCATGCCGAAGGCGGGGACTCGCGCGAGTCTGTACATTCCCGATGCCGAGGGAAAGCAGGCGCTCGTCGTAGGGGCGGTGCGCACCAATGGCGGCAGCTGCGCCAAAACCGGCGACCCGAGCAAACGATACTTCGGGACGGAGCACGGGAGCGAGCTGGAGCTGACGCCGACGGCGATCAACCTGACGGGCGGGAGCAAAGAGCCGCTGAAGCTGAGCTTCGACGACGCGGTGGGCGTGACGATGACGAGCCACAAGAAGCTGACGCTAAACGCGAAGGCGGACATCTCGCTTTACACGCCCAAGCGTGTGGTCATCTACGCGCAGAGTCAGCTCATGGCGAAGAAGCTGAGCGCACAAAGCGGCTTCTCGATCGAGAGCGAGTACCACTTTCTCGGAGCGAACGTAAGGGCGGAAGGAAGAGACCGCACCTCGTATGCGCCGTTTGACGACGAGCCGAAGCAAGGAACGCCGCCTCCTCCGCCCCCGCCGCCGGAGAAAAAGAAATTTAGCTGGGGGAAGCTGGCGGGCAACGTGCTGGGCGCACTCGCAGTTGTGGCCGTTGTAGCGGTAGTTGCGGCAGTTACCGTAGCGACGTTAGGAGCCGGAGCGGTGGTAATCGGGGTCGTGGCAGCCGGCGTGATGGCAGCGGGAGCCGTCGCAGTAGGAGCGAAAGCCGCCTCGGATGTTCAGCGAGGGGAAGTGAGCGACTTCAGCGATTACTCCCCCGCCGATGCGTTTCGGGAGTTGATGAGCGGTGCGACATCCGGTGCGCTTTTCGGACCCATCAAGAAAGCATGGGAAGCGTACAAAGAATTTGATCCGATGAGCGCTGGCATCCTGGCAGGAATCGGCACGGTTGTAGAGGAAACCGTTCTGGGGTTGGCAG
>NZ_JBZYAO010000061.1:0-30372 GCF_059820445.1 Paenibacillus sp. sgz302190 | reverse complement strand
CGTCCTGAGCCAGGATCAAACTCTCCAAAAAGGTGTTACCTTTATTGAAAGCTGAATAGCTCAATTTCAAAGCTGACGAGATTTTGCAATCTCTTGTTTTGGTCGATTTCTCAACCTTGCTTCTTCACTCGTTGTTCAGTTTTCAAAGAGCAATCATCTTGCTTATTTCACCGCCGTTTCAGCGGCGACTTTTATAAGATACCACAGACGAACATGCCGAGTCAACACTAAAATAAATGTTTTTTTCTCCCATTACATGAGCGTTAGTTTCAAGCCCGCCAAAAGCAGCACGCCGGGTATGCCAAGCAGCGTTACGGCGGCCAGAGTCACCGTGTTAATAGGCAGTTCCAGATGCGTATATCCGCTAAGCAGATTCAAGACGTACAAAATAAGCGCGGCCAAAGCCACATTTAACCCCAGGCCCGCAAGCCACCTGCCGGCCCGCCGGTTGCGCAGCAGCATGATTGCGAGCAGTAAAGATGAACCCGCGAACAAACCCCACATTGCGTATTTGAGCGCCATATTTTATTCCTCCATCACGCGGCCGTTGTCGACCATGCTTATTTGCTGCTGTTTGGCTTGCTTGAGCAGCATCTCATACCTTTTTTCCGCCGCCTCCAGCGCATAAATCGCATAATCGACATGGTCCTTGTCCAACGCGAATTCAAAATGCGCCTGAGCCGCCAGCCAGCTTTTATGGGCCTTGCGGATCTCATGGATCAGCTCCTGCCTGTCCCTTCTTTTTGCATCCAGATCGAGTTTGGCCGCCGTATTTCTTTTCCAGTCCAACCATTGCAATGCCGGTTTCACCGCTCGTCCCCCATTCCATCATGACAAAGAGTTACTTTATTCATACGGCGACGGCGACGGGCTTAGAACCGGCGTTCAGTTTTCCACGCAAAAAAAGAGAGCCGCGCAGCTCTCTTCGTCCGATCTGAATTATTAAATTTCTCTTCTGCCTTCAAGCGCCTTGGTCAGCGTCACTTCGTCCGCATATTCCAGGTCTCCTCCGACCGGCAAACCGTGTGCGATCCGGGTAACGCGAAGACCGAAAGATTTGACCAGTCTCGATAAATACATCGCAGTGGCTTCTCCCTCGATATTCGGATTGGTCGCGAGTATAAGCTCCTGAACCTTTTCATCGCTAAGGCGTTTAAGCAGCTCGGCTATGTGGATTTGATCGGGGCCGATGCCCTCCATCGGCGAGATCGCACCGTGAAGCACATGGTAGTAGCCTTCGAATTCTTTGGTCCTCTCCATAGCCACCAAATCCTTCGGCTCCTGTACGACGCAGATGACGGAACCGTCCCTGCTTTTGTCCTGGCATATGCGGCACGGATCGACGTCCGTTATGTTGCAGCATACCGAACAATAATGGAGGTTTCGCTTCACGTTAACGAGCGCTTTGGCAAAATCGAGCACGTCGTCTTCTTTCATGCGAAGTACGTGGAAGGCCAGTCTGCCGGCGGTTTTGGGACCTACCCCAGGCAAGCGCGAGAAAGCATCGATTAGTTTGGCTATCGGTTCGGGGTAATGCACGGAAGATCTCCTTCATCAATCAGATTCGCTTGGTCTTGGCTGTCTTAGAATAATCCCGGAATGTTCATGCCGCCTGTCAATTTGCCCATATCTTTGTTCGCAAGTTCTTCCGCCTTGGTCATGGCATCATTGACTGCAGTCAGCACGAGATCCTGCAGCATTTCCACATCATCCGGGTCTACGGCTTCAGGCTTGATCGTGATGCTTTGTACTTTCTTGTGCCCATTCACTACGACAGTCACAACACCGCCGCCAGCCGTTCCTTCAATCGTTTTGTTGCCAAGCTCTTCCTGAGCTTTCAGCATTTGCTCTTGCATTTTTTTTACTTGTTTCATCATTTGATTCATGTTATTCATCGCATTTAGCTCCTTCGGATTTTAAAATATTTAGTCTTCTTTAATGGTTACCAAGTCTTCGCCGAAAAGTTGGATGGCTTCGGAAATCCATTCTTCCTTCGGCTTGCCGCCCGCTTCTTCCTCCTGCTCCATCTGCATAATCTCCTGCGGAGCGGCGGCCGCTTCGCTTGAAGCTTCGTCCCACTCCTTGCGCATAATGGTCAAAAGGCGGTACGGTTTGCCAAGTACCGAAGTCAGCACCTGTTCGATCAACTGTTTGTTCTCGGGCTTCTCGGTCGTATTGCGGTGCATCTCGTTCTTGAAAGCGACGAGTACCGCATCATCCAACACGGAAACCACATCACCGTTCACGAACCAGGCGTGAACCGTAATTTTTTTCTCCTTGACGGTGCCAAGAATCTGGCTCCACTTCATAAGAGCCGTCTTCATCTCCTGGCTTTCGGCCGCTTTGAGATAACCGTCCAGCTTCAGGCCCGATTTCTTGACGGGCACTGCGGCAAGCGGCCCCCTTTGGGGCGCAGCCTGCTTCAACGGCTGATCTTGCGGAGCGGCTGTCAAACCTGATTTTACCAGTCCGGCAACCTGTTCTTCAAGCTGCTGCAGCTTTTTTGTCAGATGAGCGATCAGATCCCCTTGCCCGGAAGAAACCGCTGCAGGAGCAGCCGACATGGAAGCATGAGACGAACCAGCTCCGGCATGGATGTCGCCGGCTTTCATAATCGCGATTTCAAGCAGCGTCTGCGGCTGTACGGAATATTTCATTTCACTCTGATAATGATTTAATATTTCTATAATAGCCATCATTTCATTTGGGGTAAAGTGGTCTGCGACCTCGCGCTGCTTGTTCATATCGAAAACCCGCTCTGTAATGACCGGCGAGTTCGGAACCATGCGCACCATCAGCAGATCGCGGAAGTAATCGATCAGGTTCTCGATGCATTTGTCCGCGCTTTTGCCCTCCTGCATGAACGTATCCACCAATTCCAAAGCTGCGCCCAAATCTCTGTCTTTAATCGCCAGAACGAGCTTTTCGAACTGATCCGCGGCCACGCCGCCGGTAATGGATAAAATATCGGTAAGCTGCACTTCTCCGGTTGCAAACGATGCCGCTTGATCCAGCAGACTGAGCGCGTCCCTCATCCCGCCATCCGACAGCCGGGCGATGTAGTGAAGCGCCTCTTCGCTGATCATGATGCCTTCCTGATCGCAAACGAAGCGCAGCCGCTGCACTTGTTCCTCCAGCGAAACCCTGCGGAAATCAAAGCGCTGGCAGCGGGATATAATCGTGGCCGGTATTTTATGGGGCTCCGTCGTCGCCAATATAAACATGACGTGGGCCGGCGGCTCTTCCAGTGTTTTGAGCAGCGCGTTAAAAGCCTCGGTCGTCAGCATGTGCACTTCGTCGATGATATACACTTTTTGCCTTACTTCCGTAGGCGCATATTTCACTTTGTCGCGGATGTCCCGGATTTCTTCGACTCCCCGGTTGGAAGCGGCGTCGATTTCCACGACGTCCATCACAGCGCCTTCGGTAATCCGCAAGCAAGCCGAGCATTCGTTGCACGGCTCTTCCGCGGGACCGTTCAGGCAGTTAACCGCTTTGGCCAATATTTTGGCCGTGCTTGTCTTTCCCGTTCCGCGGGGACCGTTGAACAAGTACGCATGCGTAAGGCGGTTTTCTCTTAGCGAGTTTTGCAGCGTCCGGGTAATGTGCCTTTGTCCGACGACTTCGCCGAACGTCTGCGATCTCCAAGTCCGATATAGAGCGATATGTGCCATAATGTCCCTCTCCAACAATCCCTCTTTCGAATTATTGAATTCATTATACTATAAACCGTTCCGGGGGTGAAATAATTGCTTAAGGGTACGGGATGCTGATCGTAAACGTCGTTCCATAGCCTTTGGACGATACGCGGATACTGCCTCCCATGTCATGGATGATCCTTTGGCAGACGGACAGCCCCAGTCCTGTCCCGTCATCCTTGGTCGTAAAAAAGGGATCGAAAATTTTATCGATCACGAATGCCGGTATTCCCGCTCCCGTGTCATGGATATCGATGCACACGTTGCGCTCCGCCAGGTCCGTTTTCTCCGTTACGGTCAAAATCCCCCCGTCGGGCATCGCTTCTATGCCGTTTTTGCAAATATTCAAAAATACTTGTTTGAGCATCTCCCGGTCGGCCACAATTTCAGGCAAGCGGCTGGCAGCTTCGTATTGCAGATTTACATTGTGCAGCACCGCTTCGTTATTAATGATCGGCAAAATTTCCTGCAAAACCTCAGAGGCGTCTATGCGTTCGTATGTCACATTTTTGGGCTTGCCGAGCAGCAGGAACTCATTGACCAGTTCGTTAATCCGGTTGATTTCGGCCAGCATGACTTCCGTGTAGTTTTGCTCCTTGCTCATCCCTTGCGTTTCGAACGTCCGCTTGAGAACCTGCAAAAACCCTTTGATCGAAGTCAGCGGGTTGCGAATCTCATGGGCCGTGCCCGCGGCAATTTGCCCGATCATCGCGAGCCTGTCGCTGCGCTGGACCATTTCCTCCAGAGAGCGAAGATTGGTCACGTCTTTGAAAATCAGATAGGCGCCGACCATTCGGCCATGGCTGTCCCTAAGAACATTGGAATCCAGCAGCAGCAGCTCGTACCGCTCATGATTGTTCGTCCAGGAAACCGCATAGTTGCGCACTACCATTCCGTTCAAAATGGTTCTCTGCACCAACTGATGCTCAGGCGGCACCGTTGCAAACACTTCCTCCAAGGGCCTGTTCAAAATCCGCTCACGGTCCATCCCGAGAATTTTGCAGGCCATATCGCTAATATCGACAAGCGTAAAGTCCATTCCGATCAAAAGAACCCCTAAATTGACGTCCTGCAAAAAGGCGTCCGAAAATCGCTGCAGCAAACTTAATTGCGAGTATGCGGCCTGATTTTTCATAATGATCAGATAGGCTTGTTTGCCGCCGCGCATCAATTTCGTCATGGAAAAATGATAATGGGTCATTTCGCCGTTTTTTCCGATCATAAATCCGTAAGGCCATTCCGCCGTCCGTCCCGCCGATTGATTGTAAACATTATACGACTCCTGCAAGCCGAGCTTCATTTTGAATAATTGGGAGAACGCGATATTCGTTATTTCCGCAGCCGAGTATCCCGAGCGCTTCAGTACGTAGTCGTTTGCTTCCACGATTTGATCCGATTCATCAACAATAAGCGCGCTGACCTGCAAGCATTGATCCAGCAATTTACGCACTTCTTCCACGGATACTTGATAATGCTCAGAACCGGAATTTGACATACACAGCACCCCCAATCAGAAAGCGTTTTCAAAATTGTTTAATAGTATATTCATTCTCTTTCATTAAAGGAATTTCCTTCCTTTGCATGAAAAAAACGCCCGGCAGCAGCCAGACGTTTCGTTAGCATAATTTGCAATTATAAACCGTGCACCTGTTATTGATAAAGGGATACGAGCGTACTCTTGTCGACAGCTCAAGTTAGGCAACCCTTCGGCACATGAAACATCACGCTTACGGCTGCTTCCTTCCGGACCTGACCGGGTTCACGAGCATTCATTGCGAAGGACCCGACTCTCAACACTACGTGCAACAGCCAGACCTCACATCACAGTACCTCTAACAGGAATTCAACCCCGCTACAGCGGATTGCGAGCTACAGGGCACCGCTACCTCCCCGTCTAGCACGGCAAAAATAAGTATAGCCGATTGATAAGCAAATAGCAACTAAGAGCAAAACCTACCAAACTATCTTTCGACTGTAACCCGCACATCATATCGCGGCATATTCGTATCCAGAGCCATCTGGGCCTGTGATCTGAGCTCTTCCGCCTGAGCTTCCGTCAGCTCTTTTTTCGGTTTGATTTTCACTTTGGCTGTCGGGCCGTTGAACGTAATGCTGGTTTTATCGATTCCCTTGAGCTGGGCAAGAACCGCTTTCATCAGATCGGCATCGTCCCTGTAATGGTGATATGTTGGGTGCAGCGGATTATTCGGATTGACGCTCGTTAATCCCATGTAGCCGTCCTGCGGGTAAGCTTGCGCTTTGTATTTGCCGCCTGCGGTATTGTTGCCCGCATTGCAGCCTGTAATGCCCGCTGCCAGCAAAAGCGCCGCGGCAAGCCCCAGGATGCGTTTGAACGCAGCCGGTCTTTGCAAAGCGTAGCCGAATCCGCCAGGCTGCAAGCCGCCTCGTTTTCCAGACATAAAAACACCTCCCTTTTCACCTCTAAGCCTAAGCTTAGGATGACCAAGGGAGGTTGTCTTATGCCGATTGGCAGCACTGAAATTGATGCCAATTAGATGCCGTATTTCTTTTTGAATTTGTCGACACGACCGCCTGCATCGATAAACTTTTGTTTACCGGTGAAGAACGGATGGCAGTTCGAGCAGATCTCTACGCGGAGATTTTGCTTGATGGAGCCTGTCTCAAATACATTACCACATGCGCAAGTCACTGTGGTTACATGATAAGTAGGATGGATCGCCTCTTTCATGCTTGTTCACCTCTTTCCGCCCTGAATCATTTGCTGAAACAGAGTTATCTAGTCACACGATGGTCATTATATCATATAGAAAAGATGTGATGCAACAGAAAATCGCGTTCACTCAAAGCTTGCCCGATGCGGCTTTTCCGCTGCTGTAAAACTCGGGCGTATGGGTATAGGAACCGATCACGACATCAGGCAGTTCTTCCTGAAAAATTTCGATCATCTGCTTCATGCCGAGGAGTTCTCCCTGCGCTTTGGGAATGATGCTCAAGTAGCTCTCGGGATCGATATTCAAATTGCGCAGTTGGATCAGCTTTAAGCCTGTCCGCCGCGCAAAGTCGATCATCGCTTCGATCTCTTCCTCGCGGTCCGTCACGCCCGGAAACACGAGATAGTTAATCGAGGTAATAACCCCTTTATCGCTCGCATAGCGGAGCGACTTCTCGACGTTCTTAAGCGTATAGGCACGCGGCTTGTAGTATGCGTTATAATGATCGTCCAGCGCGCTGATGGTGCTGACCCGCATCAGGTTAAGCCCCGCGTCCACAATGCCGCGGATATGATCCGTGAGACCGGCGTTCGTGTTGATGTTGATGTAACCCATCTGTGTCTGCTGACGCACCTGTTTGATCGCTTCGATGATCAGGGCGGCCTGCGTGCTCGGCTCCCCTTCGCATCCTTGGCCGAAGCTGATAATGCTCTCCGGCGTGCGCAAATGCTCAAGCATAATCTGCACGATCTCTTCCACATTCGGCTTGAAGTTCATCCGGGTCTGCGGGGCTGGAAAGCCGCTGTCATCCGGCTGCTCGGAAATACAGCCGAAGCAGCCCGCGTTGCAGGAGTAAGAGACGGGAACGGCTCCCTCCCAGCGCTGCAGGAATGTGTTGGATGCGGTCAAGCATTCGTAGCCTAACGCGCAATTGGAGAGGTGCTGATACAAGCGGTTCTCGGGATACTTGGCAACAAGCCGGTTCACCTGCACCTCAAGCTCCTCGGGGTCGCAATGGACCGGATTCCAGAAGTACGGGTTGTCGCTTTGGCGGGCCGCTACGTAGAATCCGTCTTCTTTCCATACGACTGCCGTATATCCGAACAAGGGCAGCGCCTTTGTTTTATCCGACTTGATGTAGCCGGGCAGCAGCAGTCTTGTGAATCCTTGCGGGAGCAGCGCCCCTACGGCATGGTAGTCGCCCTCGACCAGCTTCATGTCACCGGTGTCCGCATCGATGCCGACGGGACGTGTAAAAGGGAGACTAACGAGCGTAGCGCCTTCAGGAAGAGGAATCAGCTCTTCGTCCAAAATTTCCGTTATCATTTCTGCATTGCGTCCGAGCGCAAGAAAGTCGGGATGATCGAATACGTTGCCCTGAGCGTCTGCATAAACCAAATTCATAAGGGTACTCCTTAAGATTTCTTTAGAAAAGCCGCTTCATACGCATGCCACTCTCGTTATGAAGCCGAGTTTTTGACTTTCCCCTTGTTGTTCCCGCCCGTACTTGATCCTGAGGACGACGACGGGGAGGCGAGCGAATCCAAAAACTCCTGATTTGTCTTGGTATCGGCCAGCTTTTTGATAAAAGCTTCCGTATATTCGTGCGAGTCGTTCATGCCTTTGCGCAGCGCCCAAATTTTTTCCAGCTCTTCCTTGCCGAGCAGCGCTTCTTCGCGGCGCGTACCCGAGCGGCGGATATCGATGGCCGGGAAAATGCGGCGTTCCGCCATTTTGCGGTCCAGATGGAGCTCCAGATTCCCCGTCCCTTTGAATTCTTCATAGATGACGTCGTCCATCCGCGAGCCCGTCTCCACAAGCGCCGTAGCGAGAATCGTCAAACTGCCGCCTTCCTCGATGTTCCGGGCAGCCCCGAAAAAGCGCTTGGGCCGGTGGAATGCGCCGGGATCGATACCGCCGGAGAGCGTTCTGCCCGTAGGAGGCACCACAAGATTATAAGCCCTGGCCAAACGCGTGATGCTGTCCAGCAAAATAACTACGTCTTTCTTATGCTCAACAAGACGCATAGCGCGCTCAAGCACCAGTTCGGCGACCTTAATGTGGTTTTCCGGCAGTTCGTCGAATGTGGACGCTACCACTTCCCCTCTGACCGAGCGCTGCATATCGGTAACTTCCTCGGGACGCTCGTCGATCAGGAGAACAAACAATTCGATATCGGGGTAATTGGTGGAGATGCTGTTGGCGATTTCCTTAAGCAGCAACGTTTTGCCTGCTTTTGGGGGGGCTACGATCAAGCCGCGTTGTCCGAGTCCGACAGGAGCTAGCATATCCATAATACGAGTCGAAAGCTTGTTAGGGGTTGTTTCGAGTATAACCCGGGTTTGCGGATAAAGCGGGGTCAGCGCCGGAAAGTGCAGCCGCTCGGATGCCGTTTCCGGCTTCTCCCCATTCACGGCCTCTACCTGCAGAAGACCGAAATAACGCTCGTTCTCCTTAGGCGGCCGGCATTTCCCCGACACGACATCGCCGGAACGCAGATCGAATTTACGGATCTGGGATGCGGAGATGTAAATGTCCTCAGAGCTCGGCAGGTAGTTGATCGGCCGTAAGAAGCCGAAGCCTTCCTGCAAAATTTCGAGGACGCCTTGCATGAACATCAGTCCGCTCTCCGCTGCTTGAGCGCGTAAAATCGCAAATATAAGTTCTTTTTTCTTAAGCTGTCCGTAGTAGGGAATCTGATGTTTTTTTGCCAGCTTATACAAATCGGTTAACTTCAATGCTTCAAGCTCAGCAAGATGCATACTCATTAATTTCAACCACCAAACTATTAAATTTTCTATGAATATCCAGAAATGTAGTAGCTAGCATTGCCTAGCTGAAGGATATTTATTCCTCGGCTTCGCGCCATACCTCCGCTCCGAGCGAAGACAGGTTGAAAACCAGGTTCTCATAGCCTCTGTCGATAAATTCGACTCCGGATACTTCAGTGATGCCGCCGCTCATGACGCTTAGTCCGGCAATAACCAGCGAAGCGCCGGCGCGAAGGTCGGTCGCCTTCACTTTCGCCGAGCTGAGCTGCGATCCCTCAATGATCGCCGAACGGCCTTCCACTTTCATTCTCGCGCCCATGCGCACGAGTTCAGGTATATGTTTAAAACGATTGCTGTATACATGATCGGTCAAAATGCTCACGCCGCGCGCCTGACAGAGCAAGCTGGCCATCGGAGATTGCAGATCCGTCGCGAAGCCGGGATATACCAGCGCTTTTACATCCACGCTCTCGTATTCAGGCTGGCCTACGACACGAATCGATTCATCCATTTCGTAAATATGCACGCCCATCTCCTGCAGCTTGGCAGTCAGAGCTTCCATGTGCTTGGGAATGACATTGTCTACCGTAACGTCTCCGCGCGTCGCCGCTGCGGCAATCATATATGTTCCCGCCTGAATGCGGTCCGGAATAATCGAATGACGGCAGCCATGCATCTCCGTAACGCCTTCGATACGGATCGTCTCCGTACCCGCTCCTTTGATTTTGGCTCCCATGGAATTGAGCAGTGTTGCCACATCTATAATTTCAGGCTCTTTGGCCGCGTTTTCAATCAAAGTGGAACCTTTGGCGCGCGATGCCGCCAGCATAATATTGATCGTGGCGCCTACGCTGGCCATATCCAGATAAATTTTCGCTCCGCGGAGCTCCTTGGCACGTATTTTCAATGCGCCGTTTTCGTTGCTGACGACCGCTCCGAGCGCTTCGAAGCCTTTAATGTGCAAATCGATAGGTCGGGGTTCGAAATTGCAGCCCCCCGGAAGTCCGATGGTCGCCTCTCCGAATCTGCCAAGCAAAGCGCCCATCAAATAATAGGAGGCTCTCAGCTTCTTCACTTTGCCGTTCGGCATCGGAATGGATCTCATTACGCTTGGATTAATGGTCATCCTGTCTTCGTGCCAATCAATGGAAGCTCCCAAATCTGTCAAAATTTCTGTATATGTAGCCACATCGCTAAGATGAGGCAGATTATCCAAAGTTACTGGCGATTCCGCAAGAATAGCAGCAGGAATCAAAGCCACGGCGCTGTTTTTGGCACCGCTGATTTGAACCGTTCCCCGCAGCGGCCGGCCTCCGACCACCATTAATTTTTCCGACATGTTTTCTTCTTCCCCCTACATCAGGTACATTCTTGCTGTGCGCGGGCTGGACGCACTAATCCCTTGAACAAAAACAGAAGAGGGAAACGCATCGATAATCGATAGCATTTCCCACAAGATCTATACAGTTGGAATTAAGCTTGGTTGCTGCTTCCGAACAGTTCAATTTTGGATTTTACCACGTCGATCATGGCTTTACGGGCAGGGGTGAGATATTTGCGAGGATCGTACACTTTCGCATCTTTGTTCAATACTTCGCGAATAGCTTCGGTACAAGCAACTTGGTTCTCCGTGTTCACATTGATTTTGCCAACGCCTGCTGCGATCGATTTGCGGATCATTTCGTCAGGTACGCCCGAACCGCCGTGCAGTACGACAGGTACAGGAATCGCTTTGGATACTTGCTCGATGATGTCGAAATGAATGTTAGGCTCGCCGGCGTACATGCCGTGTGCGGTACCTACGGCAATCGCGAGGCAGTCAACGCCTGTTTCTTCATAGAAGCGGATCGCTTCTTCCGGTTTAGCCAGGTTAGCATGCTCTTGATCTACGCTGATGTCGTCCTCGACGCCGCCGATAGTACCCAGCTCGCCTTCCACGGATACGCCCATAGCGCGCGCCGCTTTTACGACTTCTTTGGTCAAGCGGATATTTTCTTCGAACGAATAGTGCGATCCGTCGAACATAACGGAGCTGAATCCCGCACGGATACATTTCATTGCCACTTCAAAGGAGCTGCCGTGATCCAGGTGCAAAGCGATAGGCAGACCGGATTTCTTAGCTGCTGCTTCGGCGATAGCCACTGTAAACTCGATACCCATGTATTTCAGTGCGCCTTCGCTAACACCGTAAATAAACGGGGATTTCAGTTCGATTGCAGCTTCCACGATCGCTTGTGCAAATTCAAGGTTGTTCATGTTGAACTGGCCGACCGCGTATTTGTTCGCTTTCGCTTTCGGTAAAAATTCATTCATTGAGACCAATGCCATGATTCTCTTCCTCCTAGTACCTTTGGTAGTAGATGCGTGTGTATACCGCTCTTTGTCATACTGACATATTATAGCACATATTTGATTAAATGATAAACAAGCCCGGCGCTTTTTAAGGAAATTCTAAGCTGGGAGGCCTATCTTCCAAAAGTTCCCGATTGTAATAAAAAAAGACCCTAATATTTAGGATCCCACAGCAAAACCGCTGCTTGATTCATTGTTCAGCTGTCTGTTGACAGCCAAGCGGAGCTCGTCAATATCGAAAGGTTTCGTAAAATGCATAATCGCTCCAAGATCGGTCGCTTCTTTAATCATATCAAGTTCGCCGTACGCGGTCATCATAATGACTTTGATGGACGGATCGATCGCTTTCAAATGCTTGAGAATATCGAGTCCGTCCATGCCGGGAATTTTCATATCGAGCAGTACAAGGTCAGGAGAGGAATTTTTCACAATTTCCAAAGCCAGTTTTCCATTCGATGCCTGATAGGTATCGTATCCTTCGTTGCTGAACACTTCCATTAAAAGTACGCGAATTCCGTTTTGATCGTCAACAATCAACACTTTCTTCTTCATAAGCCCGGTTCCCTCCCGAAAACGAATAACGATTGCCCCATTACTATGGTTGTATCATATTCGCTACTCGTTCTCAATATCCTTCCTTAATCGAAAAGTTTATTGCAAACTTTTACAAAAAAGTACTTTTGCAGGAGGGATGTCTTAGCGGCTAAGCTGCAAAGCGGCTTTTACGAACTCGCGGAACAACGGCTGCGGACGGTTCGGACGCGAAGTGAACTCCGGATGGAACTGAACCGCAAGGAACCACGGATGATCCGGAACCTCGATCATTTCCACCAGTCTTCCGTCCGGCGACGTGCCGGAGATGCGGAGGCCCGCTTTTTCAATCAGCTCGCGGTATTCGTTATTGAACTCGTACCGGTGGCGGTGTCTTTCATAGACCAGCTCGTCGTTGTAGGATTTCGCCGCCAGGGAGCCGGGAACAAGCTTGCAAGGATATAGGCCGAGGCGCATCGTGCCGCCCAGATTTTCAATGTCCTTTTGCTCGGGCAGCAGGTCGATCACCGGATACGCCGTAGTCGGATTGATCTCCGAGCTGTTCGCGCCGTCGAGGCCCGCAACCGTGCGGGCGTATTCGATAACGGCAACCTGCATGCCCAGGCAGATGCCGAAGAACGGAATTTGCTGCTGGCGCGCATAGCGGATCGCGGACACTTTGCCTTCGATACCCCGGTCGCCGAAGCCGCCCGGAACGAGAATGCCGTGAACGCCTTCCAGCAGCTCGTGAACGTTATGGTCGTACACTTCCTCCGCATTCACCCAGCGGATGTTCACTTCGGCATCGTTGTCGATACCCGCATGGCCGAGCGCTTCGACGATGCTGAGATAAGCGTCGTGCAGCGCGACATATTTGCCCACGATGGCGATTTCCGTTTTTTGCGAGAGCGATTTGACGCGGCGAACCAGATTTTCCCACTCGGTCATATCCGGCTGAGCGTTCGTTTTTAATTGGAGATGCTTGCACACGTAGTCGTCGAGACCTTGTTCGCGCAGCATCATCGGCACTTCATAGAGCGTCTCCGCATCTTTACACTCAATGACCGCCGCCGGATCGATATCGCAGAACAAAGCGAGCTTGCGCTTCATGTCTTCCGTCAGGGAGTACTCCGTACGGCATACGATCACATGCGGCTGGATGCCCAATCCGCGCAGTTCCTTGACGCTATGCTGCGTCGGCTTCGTCTTCACTTCGCCGGCCGCTTTGATGTAAGGAATGAGCGTCACATGAATGTACATGACATTCTCGCGCCCGATGTCGTTTTTCATTTGACGGATCGCTTCCAAGAACGGCAAACTCTCGATATCGCCGACAGTACCGCCGATTTCCGTGATGACCACATCGGACTGCGCTTCCCGTCCGGCGCGCAGCACCCGATCCTTGATCTCGTTGGTAATGTGCGGAATCACCTGCACCGTACCGCCCAAATACTCGCCTCTGCGCTCTTTGGTAATGACGGAGGAGTACACTTTGCCTGTGGTGACGTTGGAGCTTTTGGACAAATTAATATCGATAAAACGCTCATAATGGCCCAAGTCCAGATCCGTCTCCGCGCCGTCGTCGGTTACGAACACTTCCCCGTGCTGGTAAGGGCTCATCGTTCCCGGGTCTACGTTAATGTACGGGTCGAACTTTTGAATCGTAACCTTCAGACCCCTGTTTTTGAGAAGTCTCCCTAAGGAAGCTGCAGTAATCCCCTTTCCGAGAGAAGACACAACCCCTCCCGTAACGAAAATATATTTTGTCATTTATGTAGCCCTCCTTAAAGTTTTCGCCAGAAAACTGGCATCGTAAGCATAAAAAAATATTAGCGCAGGCAGGCCGTCTTTCATCGAAAACGCGCTGCTGCAAGAAGCGCATCCGACATGCAAAAACCGCGACAGCACCTGATTTCTAGTTTCTGCAAAATCATCATTTTCATGAACACCGGTCAAAAACGGCCAATAAAACAAAAAAAGTGACACCCGTAGTGACGGGGGCACTTTTCGAACGCATCAGCGATTTGTTAAGTTTCTTTTAAAGCCCATGCAATAGTTTACTCTGAACGAATGGCGGATGTCAAGACAAGTTATTTCTCCTCTTCATCCTCTTCGTCGAAATCGGATTCTTCCTCTTCTTCATCCAGATCTTCTTCGAGCTCTTCGTCCGTTTCCTCAATCTCGGCGTCGCCCAGATCCTCTTCTTCAATCTCTTCGTCCTCGAAGAATTCGGAATCCTCCTCCACCTCGTCTTCGGAATCAGCGCCAAACGCATCGTACTCGTCTTCCTCTGCGTATGTATCTTCTTCTTCCTCCGCATAGATGTCCTCGTCGAGATCGTCGTCTTCGTCGTTGATGATTCTCGGACGTTTCGCGTTGCCGACCGAATCCTCGGATTTCTCCACCGGATACCATCGTTTCAGTCCCCACAGATTGGAGCCTACGCAAGCAAACCGGCCGTCGATATTGATTTCCGTATATAATTGGGCGATCACCTGCATGACATCCTGCTCGGACAACCCTTTAATTTTAGCAATTTCCATCATCAGGTCACGGTAATAAAACGGCGTGTTCGCCGATTTCAGCAATTCAAACGCCAAATCCACCATCGGCATTTCGCGCGCCTGCTCTGCATTGATTTTGAGTGTGTATTCGCTACTCATCTAAGGCACATCCCTTCGACCTTCTTCTCAAGTTCTTCTATCTACCTTATCCAATATCTTCATTAAGTAAAACCTATTTCTCCTAAAAATGCAACTATCCACTGCGGGATTAACGCCTGAAAATAAAACCAAGCGAAGGTCCCCCTTCGCTTGCGACTGTATCCTCGGGAATCAGCACGCGAATCACGGCCGGCTCCGCCACCTGAGAAAGAGACACTCCTGCTGCGCCTCTCTCTTCATCCTATGTCGCATCTAAGCATCTGACACGGCTTCGCACCTAATTATTTGCAAAAAAGGCGATGACACGGTCATGCCGGAAGACCTGTACATAGGATAGGGAAGATTCGAATCTATGCTGTAACGGGGGGATGGCATCCATGGATTCGGCCACCTTTCTTCACCTGCTTCATGAGGAGATCGGCCTCGCGAAAGAAGCCGGCAAAAAGCAAATTATCCATTTCCCGTCAGCTAAGGATTACAATATCTGCAGCGAGCAGTTGAAACGGATGAAATCCCGGCTCCCCAATCTCGCCGAAGTCCGCGACCTTCGCATCATTCATGCATTTTCCTGCGTGCTGCCCGAAGACTCCAGGCTCAGGGAAGCGCCGCAAGTGGACGACATCGAGGAAGATACGACAGTGACGGTTCATCAAGCCGTCGGCAAAAAAGCGTCTGTAAAACGAGGAAATGCGTTTACAGGATCGCAAACGATCCCCTGGGGCATCGATCAAATCAACGCACCGGATGTGTGGAACAAGTCCACCGGCCAACGGATCCGCATCGGCGTCATCGATACCGGAATCGACTACAGCCATCCGGACCTGCGCAATTCCATCGACAAAGGCATCAACATGCTGAACCGGAGCATGCTGCCCATAGACGATAACGGTCACGGAACGCATATCGCCGGCACCATCGCCGCCGCCAGCAGGTACAACGGGATTATCGGCGTAGCTCCCAGGGCGATCATTCACCCGGTAAAAGCTTTCGATTACAACGGCAGCGCCTATGTATCCGATATTGTCGCCGCCATCGATTGGTGCGTTCAAAACGGTCTTCACATTATCAATATGAGCTTCGGCATGAAGATGTACAACCGTTCCCTGGAATACGCGGTGCTCAATGCCTATTATAAAGGGACAATCATCGTCGCCTCGTCGGGCAACGACGGAAAGCGCAAAACGATCGATTTTCCGGCGCGCTTCCAGCAAGTTGTCTCCGTAGGCGCTACGACGCGGGCTCTCAAAATCGCTCCCTTCAGCAACCGGAGCAAGCAAATCGATGTGTACGCGCCGGGCGAGCATATATATTCCGCCTGGCTTCAGGGCAAATACAACGAGCTCAGCGGCACCTCGATGGCCACCGCACACGTCAGCGGCGTCGTCGCCTTGATGCTGGCCATCAAGCCGAATCTGCGGCCGCTGCAGATCAAAAACATCCTGAGGCGCAGCTCCAGCAGCCTCGGCAAACGCACCAGCAGCGGCGCATGGCAGCCCGGGCAGCTCAATGCCCGGCGCGCGATCAACGCGCTGAAATAACAACAGGCCCCGATCNGCAGATCAAAAACATCCTGAGGCGCAGCTCCAGCAGCCTCGGCAAACGCACCAGCAGCGGCGCATGGCAGCCCGGGCAGCTCAATGCCCGGCGCGCGATCAACGCGCTGAAATAACAACAGGCCCCGATCGTCGTCGGGGCCTGTTGTATGGCCGGCGGAGCGGAAGCTACATCCGCTCCGGCGCGCTGACGCCAACGGTGCGAAGCACGTTGGCGAGCGCTGTGCGCACCGCGCCGAGCAGCGCCAGGCGCGCTTGCGTCTGAGCCGCGTCGTCGGTGATGACGCGCTCGGCTTTGTAATAGCTATGAAACTGGCTCGCCAGTTCATAGACATAGCGGATGAGCCGGTGCGGCGCATACTGCTCGGCCGCGACGGCGACCTCCTCGGGGAGTTCGCCGATTTTGCGCAGCAGATCGAACTCCGCCTCCGCCGTGAGGCGGGAGAGGTCGACCTGCTGCAAAGGCAGCAGCCGGGCGCCCTGCTCTTCCGCCTGGCGGAAGATGCTGCAGATCCGCGCGTGCGCGTACTGCACGTAGAACACCGGATTCTCGTTGGATTGGGATACCGCGAGATCCATGTCGAAATCCAGATGCGAGTCCATGCTCCGCATCGTGAAGAAATAGCGGATCGGGTCGACGCCCACCTCGTCCATGAGATCCTCCATCGTGACCGCTTTGCCGGTCCGCTTGGACATTTTCACCTTTTCCCCGTTCTGGAAAAGGCTCACCATCTGCGCGATCAGCACGACGAGCCTGTCCGCTTCGAAGCCAAGCGCCGTCATGGCCGCCTTCATCCGCGGGATGTAGCCGTGGTGGTCGGCGCCCCAAATGTTGATCAGGCGGTCGTAGCCGCGCTGGAATTTGTTGCGGTGGTACGCGATATCCGGCGTCAAATACGTGAAGGAGCCGTCGTTTTTGATCAGAACGCGCTCCTTATCGTCGCCGAAAGGCGTCGTGCGCAGCCAGGTCGCGCCTTCCTCTTCAAAAATATGTCCCTTGTCCCGCAGCTCCTGCAGCACGCCCGGAATCAGATTGTTCTCGTAGATCGACGTTTCCGAGAACCATTCGTCGAATTGAACGCCGAAGCGTCCGAGATCGCGCTTGATTTTGTCCAATTCCTTTTCCAGCCCGTAGGTGCGGAAATAAGCCCGGCGCTCGTCCTCTGGCATATTGAGCAGGCTGTCGCCTTTGTCAGCCGCAAGCTCGGCTGCAAAGCCTTTGATATCTTCGCCGTAATAGCCGTCCTCCGGCATTTCGGCTTCCCGGCCGAGCGCCTGGAGATAGCGGGCTTCGATCGATTTGGCCAGGTTCAGCACCTGGTTGCCGGCATCGTTGATGTAATACTCGCGGGTAACGTTATAGCCCGCCAGCTCAAGCACGTTGCACAGCGCGTCGCCGACAGCCGCTCCGCGGGCATGTCCCAAATGCAGAGACCCCGTCGGATTCGCGCTGACGAATTCCACCTGCACCTTGAGGCCTTGTCCGATATTGACGGAACCGAAGCGCTCGCCTTGGCGCTGAACTTCGCCGATGATCGGGTACAAGTAGCTTTTGTTCATTTTGAAATTGATAAATCCCGGCCCTGCAATGTTCGCTTCGGCAATGTACGCTTTTTCCTTGTCCAGATGCGCGATGATCTGCTCTGCGATCTGCCGCGGATTTTGCTTGGCGATACGGGTGAGCTGCATGGCTGCATTCGTGGCGAAATCGCCGTGCGCCTTGTCTTTCGGAACTTCCAGCGCCATGTCGGGAATCTGGGAAGCCTCCACGATGCCTGCCGCCGTTATCGCGTCCTGAATCGCCTGTTTGACGATTGTCTTCACTTCATTAAGAATATCCATCGGTATTACCCCTCCTGAATCAAAAGCTTGATCCGATAATGTCCTGCATGCTCTCCTGACGCATATAAATCGTAGCTCCACGATACTGTGCCGATTCCGGCGCGAATATCTTGCGATAGCTCATGAGTCTTCATCTCAAGTTCCATTCTGCCTTGAGCGGTCTGGTAAAAGCCGATCCGTTTCTCGCCAGGCGCAAAAGTCTGCTCCGCCCGCACATCTCCCTGCCGGATAATCCGAACCTCACCGGCTTCCAGCCTAAGCAGCGTCACGGTGCGCCCCAGCTCGGAAGGAGGCTCTTCGTACCGAATGTATACGTGCTCTCCCTTAAAATAGAGATCGCCTTCCATCGATTGCTTCGTCGTCCGGCCGCCGCTTCGGCTTTCGAGGCGGAGCCGTACTCTCTGCTTGGCGTTAGCCGTCATGCCTCACGTTCTCCTGTCCCTTGTTCCTTACGCCCTATGTCAAGATAAGGCAAGTTAGCTATTAGTGTATAATATAAGGTCTGCGAATTCAATCCGTCGCTGACGTTATTCCGTTTGTCGACACGTACAGTAACTGACGGACTGGTCACCCTGCGTACTGGCTGGGGCGGGTCGGTGGGTCGGCGCGGCCGCACCGTCTTGTAGCTCCCGGCGCGCGGTGCGCTGCAAGACGGCGGCCGGTCGACCGCATGCCGGTAAAACGGCAGGGGCCGCCTGCGGGAAGCCGCAGGGAGCACGCTTGTGAAAAGTTTCGGATGCGCAGACACTTCCGTTTTGAGCATTTGCCCGTCTCGGCCTTTGTCGAAAAACGCAGCAGCTGCGTCATCACTAGCTCCACGCTGAAAACCTGCAAAAGTGCAGGCTTTTGCCCTTCGATACGCTTGCAGCGCAAAATTCCTGCAAACGTGCAGGCTTTTCTAGCCAAAAGTAAGTTTCGGACCTCTTATGACAGGAATTCCTGCACAATTGCAGGCTTTTCCCTCAAACAGGCCGATTCCTGCGAAAAAGCCTGCACTTTTGCAGGTTTTCGGGCTCGGGTGGGCTCGGATGGGTCCCGAGGGCTTGAGCGGGTCCGGGGGCTCGAGCGGGCCCAGGGTGGGCCCAGGAAAGCTCGGTAGGGTTCGGGGGGCTCACAAGAGCGCTTTCGCGGGTGTAGCAGGGAGCAATACCGGTACTCGCGCCGGACGCTTCCTCTTCCGCATTCCGCTGCTGGTACTCGCGCTAGACGCATCCGCCTCCTCGTCCGCTGCCGGTACTCACGCTGGACACGCCCGCGTTCCGCTATCGGCGCTCGCGCGGGATGCGCCCCGGCAGCAGGCGGCTTTAGTGCCTGCCTTGCCGCTTACGCTCGCCCAGCCTTCCGCCGACGCTCAAAAAAGCCGTCTTCCGCTTCTGCGATCGAGAAGTGTCGGACGGCTTTTTCTATGATTTACTTCACTAAATCTTCTACGAACTTAGGCAGTACGAAAGCTGCTTTGTGCAGGCGCGGCGTGTAGTATTTGGTCGGGAATTCCGGGATGGAAGACTCTTCCACTTGGAGCGGATCATGCGTTTTGCTGCCCATTGTGAACGTCCATAGACCGCTTGGGTACGTAGGAATGTTGGCGCAGTATACGCGTACGATCGGGAAAATTTCTTTGACATCGCGGTTGACGGTTTGAATCAGGTCGGCTTTGAACCAAGGGTTGTCCGTCTGCGCGACGAAAATGCCGTCTTCTTTTAACGCGTCATAAATGCCTTGATAAAATCCTTTGGTGAACAGCTCCACAGCAGGGCCTACTGGCTCCGTGGAATCGACCATGATTACGTCGTATGTGTTTTTGTGGTCGTGAATGTGCATGTAGCCGTCGTTCACGATCACTTGTACGCGAGGGTTGTCCAGTTCGCCGGCGATTGTCGGCAAATATTTTTTGGAGTACTCGATCACTTTGCCGTCGATATCGACAAGCACGGCTTTTTTCACTTTCGGATGCTTCATGATCTCACGGATGACGCCGCCGTCTCCGCCGCCCACGACGAGCACTTGCTCCGGGTTCGGGTGAGTGACGAGCGCAGGATGCGCCACCATTTCGTGATAGACGAACTCGTCTTTGACCGTAGTCATGACCATTCCGTCCAGCACGAGCATCGTTCCCCATTCTTCGGTTTCGATCATCGCAAGATCCTGGAAATCGGTTTGTTCTCTTACATAAGTTTCTTTAATTTTCGCAGTAATGCCGAAGCTGTCCGTTTGCTTCTCCGTGTACCATAATTCCATGTTCATGCCTTCTTTCTATTCTATATTTGGATAAAATAAGCTCCATGATCAGTGTTCCCATTGTATTATAGTGCATTACCTCTAAAATGCAATGTTTTCCTCGTCTTTTCCCCGTTATTTTAAAAAATATTTACAATTGCTTGAATACGCCGCACCAAGCTTTTCCATACTGCATAATAGAGGTTTTGTTCAACGAAAGGGGTACGAGGGAATGACCGATAACAAACGTCCGCCGTCAGCGGGCTCGCCTATCCCGCCCAAAAACAAGGAGCTCCCGTCGATCCGCTGGATGCGCCGCATCAAAAAGATGTTCTCATTCCTGTTTTCGTCCGTCATTCTTTTGCTCGTGACGGCAGCCATAGGGCTGCTGTATTTGCGTACGCAGACGCTGCCTGTCACCAAAATGCTGCAAACGTCGCAGATGTACGACGCTCACGGCGAGCTGATCGATACGTTCTATACAGGCCAAAATCGGGAGATTGTCAGTCTGAAAGACATTTCCCCTAATCTCATTAAAGCTACGCTCGCCGTGGAGGATCAGCATTTTTACGATCATTTCGGCGTTGATGTGAAGGCGGTGGCCCGGGCGGCGGTCGTCAACGTGCAGCACATGGCGAAAGTTCAAGGCGCCGGAACGATTACCCAGCAGCTCGCCCGGAATTTATATTTGAACCACGACCGCACTTGGGCGCGCAAAATCAAAGAAACTGTCTTTGCCATTCAGATGGAAATGCAGCTTAGCAAGGATCAGATTCTGGAAAATTATTTGAATCAAATTTATTACGGGCACTCGTCTTACGGCATTGAAACCGCCTCGGAGCTGTTTTTCGGCAAGCATGCAAGCGAATTGACGCTGGCGGAAAGCGCCCTGATCGCAGGCGTCCCCAAAGGGCCGCGCTATTACTCACCCTATTACGATCTGCAAAATTCGCTGGACCGGCAAAAAGTGGTGCTGCAAACGATGGTCCGCGGCGGTTTCATTACCCAGGAAGCCGCGGCGGCCGCAGCCAAGGAAAAGCTGGCCATACAGCCGCTCTCCAAGAAAAAAACCGCGGCGGCCCCGTATTTCCGCGATTTTGTGCGCTCCATCGCCACCGAAAAACTCGGCATAAGCGAAGAACAATTCGATCAAGGCGGCATAAAAATTTACACAACTTTAGACATGAACGCGCAAAAGACCGCTGAAGAAGTCATCGCCAAACAGTTGGACAAATACCCGGACATCCAGGCGGCACTTGTCGCCATCGATCCCCGTACGGGTGCGGTTAAAGCGATGGTCGGCGGCCGCGACTACTCGGAGAACCAGTTCAACCGCGCGCTTTCCAATACGAGACAGCCCGGTTCGTCGTTCAAGCCGTTCGTCTATACGGTGGCGCTGCAAAACGGGTATACGCCAGTTAGCCAGGTAAAGAGCGAGCCCACTGTATTTACTTACGACGAAGGCAGGCAGACGTATACGCCTCGTAATTTCAACGATCAATACGTGAATGCCAATATCGACATGCGCCAAGCGATATCGAAGTCCGATAACATCTACGCGGTGCACACCATTCTCGATGTGGGGCCCGCCAAAGTGATCGATCTCGCGCGTAAGCTGGGCATCGACAGTGCTATGAAGCCGCTGCCTTCTTTGGCGCTCGGCTCCTTTCCGGTCAGCCCGATCGAGATGGCCTCCGCTTTCGGCACGATCGCCAATCAGGGCGTCCATTTCCAGCCGACGGCTATCGAGCGGATTGAGGATGCGAACGGCAATATCCTTTATCAGTCGCAGACTGTGCCGGAGAAAGTCATCGACCCGCCCGTCGCTTACGTCATGACTAGTTTGATGGAAAGCGTGTTTGATGAAGGCGGCACAGGGAACCGGGTCGCCGGCACGATCAAGCGTCCGATCGCCGGCAAAACGGGCACGACGGACACCGACGCCTGGATGGTCGGGTTCACGCCCGAGCTCGCGACCGCAGTCTGGGTCGGCTACGACAAGGACCGGACCATCGGCAATGTCGAGTCCCATCTGGCTTCGCCGATTTTCGCCGAGTTCACCGAGCAGACGCTGGACGCGATCCCTCCGAAGCTGTTTCCGATTCCTGAAGGGGTCACTACCGTCTACATCGATCCGGCTACCGGCAAGCTGTCCAACGAGGACTGCCCGAACTCCCGCATGGAGGCGTTCCTGGCCGGCACGGAACCGAAAACGTACTGCACAGGCAAACCGGCCAAAGAAACGGCCGGCGACGGCAAGAAGGAAGAACCCAAAGGCAAAAACAGTTCCTGGTGGAACGATTTGAAACGCTGGTGGAACGACTAGGATGGCCGCCCCCGGACAACACAAAAAGGCAGAACTAAGCGCGTCTTAGTCTGCCTTTTTGCTGTCCTAGTATATGGTGTAACATACACTAGGGTTTAGTATACCCGGTTCACTCTACCGTCACAATGGATGACACATAAAGTTCACATTTGCCGAAGCGCCACCCGGAAGCTTTATGAAAGCGTATCCTTGAGGCTTTGGTCCGACCGGTTCCACCACTCTGCATTATGGGCGACTAAACTGTTTTTGAGCGCTGCCTTCTCCTCATCGCTCAAGCCGTCGAAAATAAATTTCCGCTTCATCGCGGCGTCCATCTTGTTGACGTGATCGGCGAGGATTTTCCAGCCTCTGCGCGCTTCGGTATCAATCAGCATTTCGCAAGCCGTCATGCCCGCATAATAAGCCCCTTCTTCCGTGCGGTCTACCGCTACCCAGACGATCCAGCATTTGCGGCCGTTCGGCACATCTTCCTTGTTCGTCGAGAACTTGATGCCTTTCTCGATTTTACTTTTGGCGTGCAGCGTCCCTTCGTCCAAATAAGCTTCTCCGCCATCGATGATGATGCCGGAAACGTTGCTAAGGTCGATCGAGCCTGCGCCAAACCCTTTGTGATTCGTCTTGGAGTTAACTATATTTAAAGCCAGCTTCTTTTTATCAGCTTCCATATTCGGTCACCTTCCCGCCTTCCTCTGTATAAACATTCCTTTGCTTTATTGTAGCCAAAGTAACCGGCAAGAACAAGATACGGGCCAAATTCTCGGCCAAGACCCATTTAAACATGTTAAAATAAGTCTATTCTGTTTCCGCGAGGTGAACCCATGTCTTGGAAAACGTTATTTGACTCGGACAATATGCGCATCTTCATTGATAATAAAGAACACACGGTGAATATCGAATGTGTAGAGGATAGCGTCAACTCGAATTATGTCACTGTAAGGCTCAAAAACAAGACTGACATCGATCGCATCATTGAAGCGCTGGAAGCCTCCAAAGCGTATCTGGGCGACGGCAATTAGGAAACCAGCTTCAAGCCGACGGTGGAACACATAATGATCGCGATAAACAGCAGCCTGCGCACATCTTTCGATTCGCCATGTACCAACATGCCTGTAATCGTGACGCCTACGGTGCCGATTCCCGTCCATATGCCGTACGCGGTTCCCATCGGGATGGTCTGCAGGGCAATCGACAGCAAATAGAAGCTCATGCCCAGACCGAAGATTACCAGCAAAATTCCTTTTATACTAAATCCTTTGCTAAGTTTATTGAGTCCCATTACGCTAAATATTTCCCCTAAACCCGACACGACCAGCAATAACCATGCCATGACCAATCGGCCTCCTTTAAACCTGATGTTTCTCCTGATGATGACCCCGGGCGTCGCCGGCCGCATGCGTGACCTTCTTCAACCCGATGATCCCGATGAGCAGCAGCGCAACCAACAGCAGCTTATACACATTCACAGGCTCATGGAAAAATAACATCTCCGTCAGCACCGTACCTATCGTACCGATTCCCGTAAATACCGTATAGACCGTGCCGGTCGGCAGCATCGCGCATGCTTTGAGCAGCAGGAAAAAGCTGAACGATATGAACGCAAACACGATCAGCCACTCCCACCACAATTCGGAGTATTTCAAACCGGTGACCCAGAATATTTCTATAATGCCTGCTATGACAACATACAGCCAATATTTATTCATGTCCCTTCACTCCTTGCCGCAGCGTAATCCTGCGATAAAAAACTCCCATACAAATTGCTTCCGCTTGCGGAATTCGGCTTCTTCATACAGCTGAAACTCCATGTACAGACCGTCCACCGCGCAGTAAAAAGCCGCCACGAACGCCTCGGGCTCCATCCGCCGGAATTGTCCGGCCGCAGCGCCCGCCTCGTATATCCGGATCAGGCTGCTCGTCATGTCGCTCTCCCCTTGAAGAAAAGGCTTCAGCAGCTTCTCCTTCAGCGCCTCCGGCGGGAAAAAGATAAACCGCTTGTAAAACAAATGATAACGGTCATTGCCGATCGTATCCGTAACGTGGCGAAAATAGAGCCGGATCTGCCGCTCGGGATCGGCATCGGTTTCCTTACCGTATTGGTCGCGCATGACATACACGTAATTGTTAATCACTTCTTCGGTCACTGCGAAGAACAGATCTTCCTTGGAAGCGTAATGCGCGTAGATGGATGGCGTCTTAATGCCTACTTTGCGGGCAATATCGCCTAGCGTCGTCTTCTCATATCCCTGACTTGCGAACAATTCAAGGGCAGCTTCTCGTATGCTCTCAGCACTCATCGCTTTCACTACCTAACTAATATTAGTTAGGGAAACTATAGCTCTTTCATGCGAAAAAAGCAAATTTCTCTTTTCAGAAATAATACCCGGGTTGTCTACATATACATGCTGTAGATGCTTGTCAACGGGGTGAATATCATGAATCCATTGTTCAAAAACCGCACGGTGCAGTGGGCCTTCGTCGTGCTGCTCGCCGCAGGTGCAG
The DNA here is from genome assembly GCF_059820445.1 of Paenibacillus sp. sgz302190. Lineage (NCBI taxonomy): Bacteria > Bacillati > Bacillota > Bacilli > Caryophanales > Paenibacillaceae > Paenibacillus > Paenibacillus sp. sgz302190. Next base: position 5,227 of record NZ_JBZYAO010000061.1, on the reverse strand, counting down.
TTCTACTGTCCGAATCGCTCCTCCCATCCACTTTCAAGCCCGCGATACCTGCAGCGCTCGAAGAACCGGCTCCGCAGACGCCGGCCAAGCAGCAGCCCGAATCCGCCCAAGCACCGGAGAAATCGGCTCCCGAACCGCTCAGTTACCGAATTGCCGAGTATCACATGAACGTGGAATATGCGGCCGACACCAGGCAAATTAAAGGACAGCAAACGATAACCTGGGAGAATCCGGGCGGTACGCCTGTGCAAGAACTGTATTTGCATTTATATCCGAATGCATTCCAATCCAAGAAGACGACTTTTATGCGCGAGTCGGGAGGCAAACTGCGTCAAGACAAAGCGAAAGCCGACAGTATCGGCAGCATGGAGCTTTTATCGGTCAAAACTTTGGACGGCAATGACTTAAGCATGCGCATGGAGTTTGTTCAGCCCGATGACGGCAATAAGGACGATCATACCCTGCTTAAGCTGCCTCTGCCCAAAGCGGTGGGCCCCGGTGAGCGGGTCACGTTCAAAACGGAGTTTCTCGTCAAGCTGCCTGCAGCCTTCGCGCGAATGGGTTATGTCGGCGATTTCGTCATGGCCGGGCAGTGGTTCCCCAAAATCGCCGCGTATGAGCCGGCGGGAACAAGAGGCCGTACGGCCGATGGCTGGAACCTCCATCAGTACCATGGCAACTCGGAGTTTTACTCCGATTTTGGCATCTATGACGTTGTCATCAAAGTGCCGTCCAACTATATTGTCGCCGCGACGGGGTTCCCCGTAAAACCCCCGGTGTCGGACAGCAACACGAAAACCTACCAGTTTTACGCCGAGGACGTGCACGATTTCGCCTGGTCGGCTTCGCCGAACTTCGTATACGTGGAAGAGCCGTTCGCCACGGCGCAGGTGCCCGGCGTCAAAATCAAGCTCTACCTCGACCCGAAGCATCAAAATTTAAAAGACCGCTACATGTACGCAGCCAAAAAGGCGCTTTCCCGCTTCAGCCAGTGGTACGGTACGTACCCTTACTCCACGCTCTCCATCGTCGTCCCTCCGGAAGGCGGCAACGGCGCAGGCGGGATGGAGTATCCGACCTTGGTCACCGCATGGGGAGCCAGCGACAAGAAGCCCGATTTGGAGCTGGAACGGGTGGTCGTTCATGAAATCGGCCATCAATTTTTTTACGGCCTCGTCGCTTCCAACGAGTTCGAAGAAGCTTGGCTGGACGAAGGCTTCACCTCCTACGCGGAGGACAAAGTCATGGAGGCGGAATACGGCGTTTCGCCGAATCTGCCTGTAGAGGCCAGCTATGTGACCTCGCCCAACGCGCTTAAACTGAATGCCTGGGATTACAAAGGGCATGGCGAATATGCGGATAATGTGTACATACGCGGCAAGCTGGTGCTGAAAGCCATCGAAAAGCAGGTCGGCGCCAAGACGATGGACCGCATCATGACGACCTACTTCCACCGCTGGGAGTTCAAGCATCCTTCGACCAAAGATTTTCAACATGTTGTGGAGGAAGTCACCAAAGCGAAATGGGACGATTTTTTCAACCAGTATGTGTACGGCAGCATGATGATGGACTTTGCGGTTGATCGGATTCAAGTGAAGCCTGCGGCACTGGCAGACGGCAAACCCGGATATGAGAGCACCGTGCTAATCTCCAAACGGGGCGGCAATTCCCCGGAGGTGCCGATTCAATTCCATTTTACCGATGGCACCGCACTGGATAAGGTCTGGAACGGCGCGGAGAGCAGCATCGAGTACAAGTTGACGAATGCTGCTCCCGTCGAGTGGGTTCGCATCGATCCGGGCTATTCGCTCGTGCTGGAAAACAAGCATATCAACAATTTCATGTCGGCCCGGATAGACCCCAAATGGAAAATACGTTTGAACCTCGGCATCATTCAGCTTTTACAAACGATCTCCGGCTGGGTAGCCTGGTAGAAAGGAGAACGCTGCATGACTCTTTATATGAAGTCCGGCTATCGGGCGGCGCTGCGGCAGCCTTTTGCGGTCATCATGCTGTTCCTGTATCAAATGGGTTGGGGAGCCCTCCTCTATAAAATGGTGCAATCGGTGCTCGTGCCGCTCATGCATCGCTTTCCGGGAAACGGCCAGCCCAAGCAGACGCTGCATTTGTTCCTGGCCGAAAGCCAGTTTCAACTGTTCAAAACGGACCTGAGCCATTCCTATTTATGGTGGCTGGCAGTGCTTCTCGCTAGCCGCATGCTGCTTACGCCGCTGCTGAACGCCGGCATCTACTATTCGCTGATCCACACCGACCAAAATGCGGGATACCGCTTCTTTAAAGGCATATCGGAGATGTGGCTCTCCTTTTTCCTCTGCTACGCAGTACGGATCGCGCTGACGCTGCTTCCCCTCGCCTGGCTGATCCCGAAGGCCGAGTCGATCTTTGCGCAAAGCGGATCTTACGAGAACGCCGCCGTTGACATGCTGCCATGGCTGGCCGGAATGCTTGCATACGGATTTCTCATGCATCTCCTCTTCATGCATCTGCAGTTCGCGCTCGCTGCCGGAAGCGGAATTCTCTCCACCCTGCTCGCCTTTGTCCGGCACCTGCTTCCTATCGTCGGCATCGCTCTGCTGCTTTTGATCGGGTCGGGACTATTGACGGGTGTCAACGTCATCGCTTCCTACATCTGGGCAGGTCTGATTGCCCTTCTCATTTATCAGCTGTTCCCGCTTTTCAACATATTTTTGCAAATGTGGGTACTAGCCTCTCAATATCAGTTGTGGTCCGCCAAAGCAAATTCGTAGCGAACGCCCGCCAACTCTCTAAATCTATGAGCAATATTCAGCGAAAAACGCCCAAATATCGGAAAATATGCTCAAGCCCCTGAAAAAGGGGCTTTTTTTTGTCTATTTTCCGAACTATTTCACATATTTTTATAGAATAGTGCACTTGGAAGGAGGATTTTAGATATTTATGCCGAATCCTAAGCACTAGGAAAAATAAACCAACATTTCATGCCGAATTCCCGATTTTTTGGGAAACGGGGGAACCATTCCGGGTGAATTGATCTCGCAACACAGGGATCATAGGGAACCTTCAACCGAACCCTCCAGCTAACCTCGTAGGCACCGGAAGGAGACAAGCAGTTGAAAAAGGTTGTTGCTCTCGTTGTCAGTCTTGTTTTGTGTTTGAGTATTGGTGCAGGAAGTGTTTTCGCAGCACAATCCACTTTGGATGAAACGGTTGACGGATTGCTCGGAACTCCGTACAAGTATGCGGGTACGACAACGAAAGGCTTTGATTGCTCCGGATTTACCGCTTACGTGTTCGCGCAATTCGGTATCGACCTTCCCCATAGTTCCAAAGCTCAAGACGAAGAAGGCAACTGGGTTGATAAAAAGGACTTGCGCAAAGGCGATTTGGTCTTTTTCAACACAGACGGCAAAGGTATTTCTCACGTAGGCATCTATTTGGGAGACGGTGAATTCATCCACTCGGCTACCGATAAAGGTGTTATGAAGAACAAACTAAGTGAGTCTTATTACTCCAAACGGTACGTATCGGCCCGCCGCGTTTTGTGGGACGATATTTACAACCAACTGACTGCTGAATCCAAGTAATTTGATCGATTTATGTGAAAAAAGCCCCGGCAAAGCACCGCTCGTTTCTTGAGCGGCTTGCAGGGCTTTTTTCTATTCTAAACCATAACCTTATCTGCCGCGTCCAATAGATGAGGTGATGAAATGAACAAGACGAAGAAAAGCCGGCAGCGGCAGTTGGCCTGCTTGCTGGTAAGCAGTGCGCTGACGCTGGCTTTGGCAGCCTGCGGCAGCGATGCCCCCTCCGGGAATAACAGCGAGAGGACGCCGGAACCGTCAGCAGCGGCCAGTCCGGCAGTCAGCCCGACAGTTACTCCTGTCCCGTCCGCAACGCCGCAGGCGGATGCAGCAGCCGTGAAAAAAGGAACGGGACGCTATGTAGGCCTGGCCGATCCGCATACGGTCGAGCTTATCGTGGACGAGAAAGCCGCCGCTTTCCAGCTGGGAGACGGTACGGCAGATGCCGTGCAAAAGTTCAAGAAAGACGATCAGGTAGAGTTTGAATATAAAGAACAAGCCATAGAAGGCGACGCTTCGCTTAAACAGCTCATTTTAACCAAAATCGCTAAAAAACAGTAGCTCTCTTTGCGCAAAAAAGAATCCCTCCGACTGTCCTTTCGGGAAAGTCCGGGGGGATTTTGTTCGGAAGCGCCGCGCCGTCGGCTTATTTATTGACATAGACGCCTGTTTAACGTTAATATCGAGTCGTTGCCGCCGTCTCGGCCGGTTTATTTGAATGGATATACGTCCGGAAACGATTCGGACAAACTTAAAAAGAGGGCTACATAGTCCGGGTCAAACTGCGTCCCGCTGTGTGACAAAAGTTCTTGTACCGCCGTGTTGATCGATAAGCCTTTGCGGTACGGACGGTCGGAAACCATGCTGTCGAAAGCATCGATAATTGCACAAATCCGGGCAAAAGCAGGAATGTTCTCGCCGCTTAATCCGCTGGGATACCCTTGGCCGTTCCAGCGTTCGTGATGATACAGAATGATTTCCGCGATCTTCGGGTCCAAATCGGTGAACGCCATCATCATGTTGGAGCCCAGAACGGGATGCTGCTGCATAATTTTCCATTCCTGGTCGGTGAGCGCCGAATCCTTCAACAGAATTTGATCCGGTATTAAAAGCTTACCGATATCGTGCAAGCAGCCTCCCTGGATTAACTGACGCGTTTGTTTTTCGTCCAATTGCAGAAGACTTGCCATCATCTTGCATAATTTTCCCACCCGCAAACTATGCTCGTATGTATTTACATCTTTCTTCAAAAGCAGAAGCAGTTTGTCTACATACAACAAATCTTTCACATTAGCCCACCTCTTTATCCCCCTGGAGCGGCTTAAACCAAGGACGGGTTCTTTTTCATACAAACAGCGGCGGGGGGATGAATACATAACTGTCACATCCAATCATTCACAATACTCAGCGTCGTCCCTAACAAATAAAAAAGATGGAATAAACCTCCGAAAACAGAGGGACCCCATCTTTTTTTTGTGGGAACCGGCTGACATAAGTTCCGTCAGAATAACCGTCATTGCCCCTTAAGTTTTGTGCGCCCGTCGTTCCAAAGGCATGCTTTTGATCTTTTTTACATAAAATCCCTTGCAAAACTATAGCTTTCTCTTATGCTGTAAATAGGGGTTCGCACAATTATCGTTGTTCGA
>NZ_JBZYAO010000060.1:0-30986 GCF_059820445.1 Paenibacillus sp. sgz302190 | reverse complement strand
ATGATCGAAGTGAGGAGCCGTATGCGTGAATTGCGCACGTACGGATCTGAGAGGGGTATGGGGCACAATCCGAGAAGGAAAGGCCCCGCCTACTCGACCAGGTATTTCATGCGGAATTGGCTTGTTTTGGCGAAAAACCTGCAAAAGCGCAGGAATTTTTGCTGAAAGTGAGTCTGTGTCCATTTGTTCGGTGAAAAGCCTGCACTTTTGCAGGAATTGTTCGTGGACAATGATCAGGGCCGCAAATTCATGTATTTTTGCAGGTTTTCTTCGTGCAGGTAGGCAGGGTGCAGCAGGGATTTTCGATAATGGTAAAAAGCCTGCACAATTGCAGGAATGTTTCGTCTCCAGCGTATGAACGAACGAAAACCTGCACTTTGCGGACTTTCTCCGCGCAGCCAGACAGCAAGGTGGCTAGTCCATCCGGCTCAGCGCGCGAGCTCCACTGCCTGACTTTCGCAGATTTTGCGTGCTCAACTGACAGTGGGCAAGTTTTTGGAAAGCCTCTTTTTACAGGTATCTGCGGGTGGCTGGTGATATTGGTCATTCACAGTTTTTATACTATGCCGGTGATGCCGATGATCCATTTCCGGTTGGATGTAATCGTTTGTCACCCGCAGGGTGCGCGAGCGGTGAATTTCCCTGACGGTTTATCTCATCGCCGGCGAGTTGGCCGGGCCGTCCGTTTTTTTGATTGACATTGATAATTATTATCAATATTATGAGTAGTGACGGTATCAAGCCAGGCGCGGGGAGAGGGATACATGAAAACGATCAAATACTGCTGCAGAAATGAAAAACTCGGCTCCAAACAAATATATAAATCGTTGAAAAACGAATATCCGGACTTGAAACAGAAGAAAAAAGACTGTCTGGGCAACTGCAAGCACTGCAAAAAACAATGCATCGCCATGATCGGCAAATCGGAATTGCTGTGCGCGGCCTCTCCCGACTTGTTATACGCGCAGCTCAAACAAATCATTGCCGAATCCAGAGCGGAAAGCGTGATGGCATGAATACCGATTTGCTGAAGCTGTTATTTCCGTTTGTATTTCTTGGTGCAATTCTGGTAATCTTGTATGTGTGGGGAATACGTAAAAGATAACCATAAGAGAGGTGTGCAAAGATGTTGAACGATACACTTACTGAAGCTCTCAACGAGCAAATGAATTACGAATTTTACTCTGCGCACGTCTACATGGCCATTGCCGGTTATTGCGCCGCGGAGAGCCTCGACGGCTTTTCAAACTTTTTTATCGTACAAGCCGAAGAAGAGCGGTTCCATGCGATGAAAATTTTCAAATTTATTAATGACCGCGGGAAAAAAGTTTCCTTCAGCGGAATGGAGACGCCGCAAAACGAGTATAGATCGATTTTGGACGCTTTTGAGCATGCCTTCCAACATGAGCAAGAGGTAACCCGGCGGATTTACCATCTTTCCGACTTGGCGCTGAACGACAGGGAGCATGCGACGATTCATTTTCTAAAATGGTTCATTGACGAGCAGGTGGAAGAGGAAGCCATGTTCGACAGCATCATCAACAAACTGAAGCGGATCGATCAGGACAGCAACGCATTCTTTATGATGGATGCCGAATTTGCACAGCGCACTTTCACTCCTCCGGCCGCGGAATAAGATACGATTTCAGAAAAAGCTTGCTCTTTTTCACAAACACATTTGTGAGAGAGGGCAAGTTTTTTGGTTTTGCGCGGGGCGTTGTTTCATTGGTTTCAGAAGCAGTTTTGCAGTATGATAGAGATAAAGATATTGTTATGAAACGTCGGATTATGCCGGGGGACGGGGGATACTGTGCAAAATCGTAGGAGCTTTCGAATTGGACTTATTGTATTCGTGCTGTTCATAGCGGTCAATTGCTCGTATTCCGCTCCTGCCGCGGCTTCCGGTTGGCTGGACCGGATCAGGGACATTTATCAGCTGCCTGACAATGTGGAGCAGATTCAAAAAGACTATGAAGCTACGAAACAGCAGCTGGAAGAGCAAAAAGACAAGCTGTCGGAAGCGATGCGCCGCTCCCAGGAAACCGAGGAGCGTCTGCTGGCGCAAAATCAAGCGTTGCTGCAAGAAAACGATCAACTGCAAAAGCGTCTGCAGGCCATGGAACAGCTTGCCCTCGACAAGGAAGCGCGAAACCGGAAAATCGCCTACATAGTGTCGGCGGCGATAGCGCTGCTGGTGTTATATTTTGTGCTGGGACGGATCGTTCGCCTTATCGTCTGGCGCAGGCAGAAGAAGAGAGTAAGATTACGATAGGAGGCCGGCCCATATGGAGCTGACATTCGAGCAAGCCGATCAACATGCCCGTATGGCCACTTTGGCTGTCGAAGCTAACGAATCCGTTCACGTCCTGCACCCGAATCAAATTGCCGCCTTTCAGGGGCTGTCAGGGCAAAGAGAGGATTCCTTGATGAAGCTTCCCGGCATGTACCGAAAAAAGCGCCTGATCCAATCGCGGATTCATGGGCCTGCGAGGTTTATGCTGGGACTTCCCGAGGGATACTATTTGAAAGTGATTACGCTTGGCACCGAAGACGACCTCCTGTATGAATTCCGCCATGTGTTGTTTTTCACCGACGGCGTGAGCTTCTCTTCGCATATTCAAAGCGTGAAAAACTCGCTCCTGACACAGGATTTTGTGAAAATGAAATTCAAGGGACCGGGCATGCTGGGGCTGATGACAACAGGGCCGCTGTATGCCATGGAGCTTCACCCCGAACGGCCGCTGTACGTCGATACCGCGTGCCTTGTCGCTTATCCGCAGCAGGCGAGCCTGCGTCCGTGCGTGTACGGGAACACGCTTGCCAGCCAGCACATGAACTACCACTGGGAGATGACAGGCAGGGGGACCGTTCTTCTGCAGCCCTGCAAGCCCGACCGCAAGCTGGACGGACATATGCAGAGCGACAGCCTGCTGAAGCGAATCGCGCTGGAAGTCATCCCGTTCGGCGGGGTTTTTATCAAATGACGATTCAATTTAAAATGAAAATAAACATTGGAAAAAATTTTTTTAAAAAAACATTTGCTTTTTCTCGCAAATACTGATATATTATTTCTTGTCGCTTCTGAGAAACATTACGAGAACGGCAAGCAGAATGACCCATGCGGAAGTGGCTCAGGGGTAGAGCATCGCCTTGCCAAGGCGAGGGTCGCGGGTTCGAATCCCGTCTTCCGCTCCATTAAGTGCCCATAGCTCAGCCGGATAGAGCGTTTGACTACGAATCAAAAGGTCGGGAGTTCGAATCTCTCTGGGCACGCCATTTCTTTACTAAGCTTCATACTATCGGGACGTAGCTCAGCTTGGTAGAGCACCTGCTTTGGGAGCAGGGGGTCGCATGTTCAAATCGTGTCGTCCCGATACGCGCGGGTGTAGTTCAATGGTAGAACTCCAGCCTTCCAAGCTGGTAGCGTGGGTTCGATTCCCATCACCCGCTTCATAAGAAAAGCTTAAAACCCTTGTCTGCATATTGCGCAGCGAGGTTTTTTTGTTTTTTCGGCGAGCAGCGGCGGGGAAAAATGCTCTCAGATCGAAATCTCGAGCGCGATTGCCGTAGATTTACCCCTGAAAAAACGGTCCCCAAGAGACTCTATCTGAATCCATAGTGGCAGTTATGGTATAATACTAGTAAGATTTCATACGGGATGGAAGGTGAAATTACGATGATCCGTGTCCAAGACTTGCATAAATTAATCAAGCTTACAGGCGAGCGGGCAAAGCTGGATGCAAAAGCAAACGGAACTTACATTGTATATAAAACAGATAAAGGACAGATTGTAAAAGAGTACACAAATGGCGATATCATACCAATAAGCGATCAGGAATTACCTCATGAATGAGCCCGTAGCAGTCATGTATGTATTTGCCGGAAATAACGGTAGTGGCAAAAGCACGATTCGAAATTTGCTTGTAGACCGTCTTGGAATTAGTGTCAACATTGATCCCGATGCCTTGGCTCGCGGGATCGATGCAGACTATCCGGATAGCCGTAAAGTATCTGCGGGGAAAGAAGCGATCAAACTTGCTAGGGACTGTATACGTAACAAACGTGACTTTTCTGTAGAAACCACCTTAGCTGGCGGAAACGTGATTCGACTCATGAGAGATGCTAGAGAGCATGGCTTTGAGATCACCATGTTTTATGTTGGACTTGGAGACTATCGGCTTAACATCGAACGGGTTGCTGCTCGAGTTCAGAATGGCGGTCACCATATTCCGACTGAGGATATCATAAGAAGGCATACAACATCAATTCAAAACCTGCTTTCCCATCAGCAGCTCATTGATCACTTAATTGTTATTGACAATAGCGACTCGGCTGGAACAATCGTGTTGGAAACAGAGCATAATGTCCTGAAATATCAGGTTGCCCAGCTCCCTTTGTGGGTTCAAAATATCGTGCACCATTTTGAATTTTAGGATAGCAAACAAAAACGGCCAGAGCGATCGCGCACTGGCCGTTTTGTTTTGGAAAATCTCAGGTTACGGTCAACGTGTCCCCGATAACCAGGGAATGCAGCCCCGCATACCCCTCCGCGGCTAAAATGCCGCACAATGCGTCTGTGGACGCTTTGCGCGCGTGGACAAGCGCCGTCTGTTTGCTTGGCAGCGCGGCCAGCATCGATTTTACGTCCGGCATGCCTTGGTGCACCTTGTACCGGACGAAGCTAGCGCAAGGGTCGCCGCTGTCCAGCAAGCGCCGGCCCAAGCTGCCCTGGGCCAGGTGGCCGGTCAAAATGACGCGGTAACCGCCGCGCTGCTGCAGCGTTTCGTGGTACCAGAGGCAGCGCGGCGACTGTATCATGCCGTCGTTCGTAAACACGATGGCGCCCCCAGCGCCGCCCAGCGCCTGTACGCGCTGCGCCTCATGGTCTACCGTGACCATGCGCCCATGGCGCAGTCCGCGCTCTATGCGCGCTGCAGCGCCTTCCTGCAGCCACTCTGTCCACTGCAGCATTTGGCCGAGCGCGTCGACGAGCTCTTTTTCGACGACGATGCGAGTGTCCGCAAACGTCTCCTGCGCCCACAGCAGCAGCTCCTGGCCTCTGCCGTAGGTCGGCACCGGCAGCAGGACCGTTTCTCCCCGCGCGATCGCTTCGCTGATCGCATGCCTTAGCTGCTCAAGCTTTTGAGCTTGCGTATCCGGGTCCGTTGCATAGGCCGCATCGACGATCGCCAGATCGACGGGGAGATGCGGCCTATTGCGCCGCTCCGCTGCCGGAGGCAGCGCGGGCCGATCCGCAGCGAGCAGCGCCGACTCCGCCGTATAGTCCCCGGAGAAGAAGGCGAGGCGGTCCTCCAGCTGCATCAGCAGCCAAATCGAGCCCGGCAGATGGCCGCTGCGGCCCCAGCAGACGCGCAGCTTCGGCGAGATCGCCAGCCATTCCCCCGGAGCGACCGCTTCTTCGATATAGGCGTATTGAACCGCCTCGATATGCCGCTCCTCGTACGGCAGGCTGCCTCCGCGGGAAGCGACGTACTGCTTCCATGCGCCGAAGTAGGCAGGCAGCTGCCGGACCGTGGCCCGCGTCGTCCAGACTTTGCCGCGGTAGCCAAGCTTATACAGCATAGGAACGGCCATCGAATGATCCTCATGGGCGTGGGACAAAAAAACCGCATCCAGTGCGGCTACGGTCTGCTCGGATAAGGAGGGGTACTCCCCGGCGCCTTCCTTTTTGACCCCGCAATCGAGCAGCACGCGGGTTTGAAGATGTTCGATCAGATAGCTGGAGCGGCCGTGCTCTCCGGCTCCGCCCCATACGGTTGCTTGCATTATTTCACACTCCACTTTTTGTTTGCGCTCAAGATGTTGATGCCGAGCAGCATGAGCGTCGTCAGTCCGACGGATACTACGGCCATCGCCATGCCCAGCGACACTTTGCCCTGCTCGAATTGCGAGAAAATGTACGTCGCCGACGTTTCCATCGATGGGGGAAGAATCATAAGAGATGCGACCAGTTCGCGTACCGAGATGGTGAAGGTCATCATCCATCCGGCGACCATTCCCGGTATGATGAGCGGCAGCAAAATCCGCCGGAAAATGTACGCGGCGCTCCCTCCGAACACCCGGCCGGCTTGAAACAGCGATTCATCCAGCTGGGCGAAATTCGCTTTGACATACTGTACCGTGTAAGGCAGGAAAAAGACGGTATACGTCAGGACGACCATGCCGTACGTATTGTACAGCGGAATCGGATTCCAGGGCGCATTCCATAGCAGGATCAGACCGACGACGATGACGATGCCCGGCACCGTATTCGGCAGCAGGCTGAACAAGTCGGTCAAGCGCTGCGGCCACGATTTGGCACGCCCGATCATTAAGGCGAAATAGGTGCCGAGAATGACGGACAAAGTCGCCGCCACCAGCGACAAGCCCAAGCTGTTCAAGATGGCCAGCATGCTTTTCGAGCCCCAAGTGAGCAGCTCTGCGTAGTTGTGCAGCGTCAGGTTGCCCCACGCGAGGCCGACGCCGCGCAGCTTCATCAACGACGCCGAAATGATCGAGAAGTACGGCACGCCGATGGACAGCAGGATCAAACCGAGCACGTACAGCCATACAAGCGTGCGCGTCCAGCCGTTCAGGCGGTACACCTTGCCGCGGGAGCCTTTGCCGCCGACGAGCGAGTAGGTAAACCGCTGGCTGACGAGCGTCTGGATATACCAGATGAGCAGGCAGGTGCTCAGCAAAATCGAAGCGAGCGCCGTCGCTTTGCCGAAGTCGATCGGCCAGCTCGAAATGTACTTATGGATTTCCGAAGTAAGCACATAGAAACCGATTTTGCGGCCGAACGTGGCCGGCGTGCCGAATTCGGCAATCGTTTTGACGAAGATGAGCAGCGCTCCCATCGCGTAGCTGGATAGCAGCAGCGGCATCACGACGCGCCTGAAGCTGTACAGGAAGCCGCCGCCGTGAACGCTTGCCGCCTCTTCCTTGCTGCCGCCGATCTGTACGAGCGCATTGCGGAGAATCAGGTACAAAAACGGAAATAAATGAAGGCTCATAATGGCGATCATGCCGAACTCGCTGAAAAAGACCGGCGTCAGCACGGCCGCGGGAGGCAGCAGCTGCTCCATAAAGCCGCTCTTCTGCATGAACAAAATCCAGCCCATAGAGCCGATGTAAGGCGGAGTCATGAACGGAATCAACAGAACGATATCGAGCCAGGTATGCTTTTTCAATTCTGTTCTGGACAATATCCAGGCCAGCGGCAGCGCCAGCACTGTCGTCCCTGCGACGACGTACAGACCGAGCCGGATGGAGTTCCAGAACACTTCTCCGAGCTCATTTTCCATAATCGTACGCAGCGGAGCCAGCAAATCCAACTGCTCGCCGGAGTGCACGCTCGTTAAAAAAATGAAAAAAAGCGGGACGACCACCAGCATCGCCAAGATCAGCAAGGCAAGCGTCATCCCTAATTTTTTATAAGAAACTGTCTGTGTATTGTACATGCAAGCCTCTATTTGAACAACTGCGTAAATTTCTTCGTGACGGCATCGCCGTTGCTGTCCATCCAGTTCCAGTCCACTTTCATTTGCGGAATTTGATCGACGCCGGGACGGTTGATAGGAGCTACGTCTTTGCGGCCTGGCAGCAGGTACGTTTCGGCAACCATTTTTTGCGCTTCGTCAGACAACAGGTAGTCGATGAACGCTTTGGCGTTGTCCACGTTTTTGCTCGATTTCATAATGGCTGCGGGACGAGGGCTGATGACGGTGCCGCTTGCAGGATAAATCATATCGATCGGCTCGCCTTTGGCTTTGGCCTGGTAAGTCATGTAGTCGACGCCTGCCGCCACAACGCTTTTGGAGCCTGTAATGACCGGATCGAGAGCTTCCTGGTTGGCGCCGGCCATCGCAACGCCGTTTTTCTTGAATTGATCGATCAGATCCCAGCCGGCGTCGCCTTTGGCGCTCAAATAGCCTGTCACAAAATCCAGCGCAGAGCCGGACAATGCCGGGTCAGGAATGTTCACTTTGCCTTTCCATTCTTCCTTCGTCAGGTCGGCCCATTCCTTCGGCGGGTTTTTCACCAGTTTCGTGTTGTAGCCGATACCGAGCGCCGATGCGCTGTAACCGAAGAAGCTGCCGTCTTTATCCGACCATTCCGGAATTAATTTGTCGGCATTTTTCGCTTCTTTGTATTCCAGGGTAAGCCCGCTTTTCTTCAGGCCCTGTGCGGAAGGCAGCGAAGCCAGCACCACTACGTCGACTACCGGATTGGCTTTTTCGGCTTCCATCCGAGACAAAATTTTTCCCGTTGTGCCCTGGAACATCTCGATTTTTACGCCGGTTTTGGCTTCATAACCTTTTTGGATGCTCTCGGCCAGCTCTTTGGGGCCTGCGCTGTATACGACAAGTTTGCCGCTAAGTTTCTTTTCTTCTGTTTTTGTCTCTTTAGCGGGCTGTGCGGTTTGCTCCGTCTTTGGAGCTGCGCTGTTTGCTGGTGCCGCTGTCTGCTGCGAGGCTCCGCAGCCTGCGATTCCGAAACCGACCACGGCCGTAAGTACCAGTAACGCTCCGTTTTTTAACCCTGTTCCCTTTTTCATTGATAAAAAGCCTCCCTAAATTTGTTGTGAAATTTGATGAATATGCTGCAGCGATATGTAAATCTCCGTCTGCTGTCCGACCGGCATGCGGATATGGTGGTACGCCGTCCATATGCCCCTTGCTCCCATATCCAACTGCACTTCGTAGCGGTCGCCCAAATAGCTGACGCTGCGGATTGTGCCCGTGTACGTCTCGTACCCGGACTCTGACCCGGTGGGGCTGCTGCTGCCGATGTCGCTGCCTTGCTTCCACCGGATATGTTCCGGACGAAACATGCGACGGTCTTTCTCCAGCCAGTTCGACTTGCCGATAAACTGCGCTACGAAAGGGTGCGCCGGCGCGCCGTATATTTGCTCCGGCTGTCCGATCTGGAGGATGCGCCCTTCCTTCATGACGACGATCTCGTCGGACATCGACATCGCCTCGGTCTGATCGTGCGTGACGTACAGCGCGGTCAAGCCGATGTCCCGCACCAGCGCGATGAGCTCCAGCCTCATCTCGTCCCGAAGCAAAGCATCGAGAGCGCTAAGCGGCTCATCGAACAGGACGAGCTGCGGCCGCGTCACGACCGCCCGGGCAAAGGCGACCCGCTGCTGCTGTCCGCCCGAAAGCTGGTGCGGATAGCGGTCCTCCATCCCGCCGAGCCTTACCGTGTCGATCGCCTCCTGCACCTGGCGCTTCAGATCTTTCGTCTTCCGCGCTGCGCGCAGCCCGAAAGCTACATTTTCGAACACCGTCATATGCGGCCACAGCGCGAAATCCTGGAACACCATCCCGAAGCTGCGGCGGTTCGCCGGCTTGTCGATGCGGCGTTCGCTCGAAAAGATGCACTCGTCGCCCGCGAACAGCTCGCCGCGATCCGGCGTCTCCAGGCCGGCGATCATGCGCAGCAGCGTTGTTTTGCCGCAGCCCGAAGGCCCCAGAAGTGTGGTGAAGCGGCCTTCGCGAATCCGCAGATCCGTGGACTGCAGAGCTCGTACCTGTCCGAACGATTTTTGCAAGCCTTGAATTACGACGTCCATGAACTTCCCTTCCCATCTGCCAATCTAGCCTCAGTGTACAGGCGGAAATGCAGGGAAATATTATCGCCAAGTAAAATATTTGTTAAAAATATCAATGCTATCTATTCAACTCCATAGATTTTTTCTATACTGGTTCCGTAACGATCTCTGGAGGCAAGGGTGAGGGCCATGAACATGAATTTACTGAAGCTGCAAATTGTCGAGCTGTTGGAGAAGCATGAAAAAATTACGGCGGTGGCCGATGTGCTCGGTTTGAAGCAGCCGACGGTCACTTTTCATATGAAAAGCCTGGAGCAGGAGCTCGGCGTTCAATTGTTCGAATCCCGCGCGGGCAAAGTGCATTTGACGGAGGCGGGCAAATCGCTGCACCATTATTCGGTCAAAATCAACTCCTTGGCGCAGGAAGCCGTCAGGGTCGTCAAAGAATTCGATCAGCTCGGCAGAGGCTCTTTGAAAATCGGGGCAAGCTATGTGCCGGGCACCTACATTCTTCCGCGTATTTTAAGCGAGTTCGCCAAAGCTTACCCGCGAATCAGCCTGTCGCTGATGGTCAAAACCGCTCCCGTCATCAAGGACATGCTGCTCAATCACGAGATCGATCTCGGGGTCATTTCCAGCGAGCCGTTCCAGATGCCGCCGTTGATGGCTGAGACGCTGTGCGAGGACGAGCTGGTGCTCATTTTGTCCCCGCGCCACCGGTTGGCCCGGTATGCCCAACTGTATCCCGATCAACTGGAGCAGGTTCCGTTCCTGCTGCACAGTCCGGAATCGAGCACGCGCCAAATGACGGCAAAATGGGCGCAGAGCAACCGCATCGAGCTGAATGCGCATATGGAGCTGGACTCGCTGGAGGCGATCAAGCAGACGGTCATGTTGGGCGAAGGGGTTTCTTTCGTATCCAGTTTGGCCGTCCGCAAGGAAGTGGAGCGAGGGGAACTGCTGACCCGGCAAATTCCGCAAAATGTGTATAATCGCTACGTGTACTGCGCATACAATCTGGATCGCCGGCAGTCGGCTCTGATGGACGGGTTTATCGGTCATCTGCGCAGTGCGTTGTCCGGTTAACACAAACGGAGGGGCTGAGTGCGTCCATTTATTTACAAAAACAACACATCACACGAACATTAAGATTACAATTGCTCTCTATAGTCTACGTTGTAAGCACATTCCAATTTTGAAGGAGATGTCAATGATGAGACAAAGAAGCAAATGGATCGGCGTTCTGGCGGCTACGGCATGTACGGCGCTGCTGGCAGTATCCCTGGGTGCGCCTGTGCCGGCTAAGGCGGCAAGCAACATGGTGCCCGATTATGAGGTTAAGCTGCTGCTCGACCCAAGCGTCGTGCTTGACTCCGACCACAAGCTGAACAGCACGGTCCGCACCGCCTTCGGCATGCCGGAAACCGTCACCAAAATGAACGTGCAGTTCATGGACACGAACGCTAAAGACATCTACGACAACGGATGGGTTGCCCGTGTCCGCAAAACAGAGGGCGAGAAAGATTTTGAACTGACTTACAAAAAGCGTTACCCGATTACAAACGGCAGCATCGATGCGGCATTAACTAAAGCCAATCAGGAAGGCTTCGATTCCAGCGATACGAACTACGAGGCTCAGATCGAATGGGGCTATCAAAATCAGACGCTCAGCTTGTCCAGAGTGAAAACCGACAGCAAATCCGGCTACAGCGGCATGGATCTGCCTTCCGCCAGCGATTCCCGCAAGCTGCTGGTCAATAATGTTCCCGGCAAAATGGACAAATGGGTATATACCGGTTGGGGAACCGACATGCTGAACGCTTCCCGCATCTACGGTCCGGTGCTTGCCAAGCGTTACATCGGCACATGGAGCGGTCTGAAAACGTACATAGAAATTTGGCCGATTAAAAATGCGTCCGGCACCGGCACGGAATATGTCGTGGAAGCATCCTTCAAAACGACGAGCCGCACTACCGCTCAGCAAAAGCATGACGACTTGATCGCCTACTTGCAGGGCAAAGGCTGGTTCCTGCCTCAGGACTCGCTGAAAACCCAACTGATCATGGACCGTTACTAATTCGAGGCGCAGCCGCTCGGGGGCGTCGCCGCATGGTGGGTGGTCGGCCTGCTCTGTGGGGGAGACCGACCGCCGTCATGCAGCGCAGCACCACGCGCTGGGAGCCTGAGTGCTGCGAGCGGTGAGTGGTGCGGCCGATGCTTCCTGTCCCGCAAAACCTGCGAAAGTGCAGGAATTTTCTTGGAAGAAGGTTCATTTTGGCGAAAAGCCTGCGATTGTGCAGGAATTTTCGCTGAAAATGAACCTAAGGCCTTGTGTGCGGCAAAAAGCCTGCACAATTGCAGGAATTCTTTGCGGCCGGCGTATCAGGGGCGCAAATTCATGTACATTTGCAGGTTTTCTTCGTGCAGCCGGGCAAATTGTGGCTATCCCCTCTAACGTGAGGGGGGCATTCACGCTTGCATTCACGCAGCCATGCGAGAGCGGCCATGCCAGCAGGCAGTCACGCCGGCAGGCAGATGGGCGATCTGGCTTGGTTTGCGTTTTTCTTCTTCTCCTCCGCTCGTTTTCGAAAGAAAGCGGGCGGTTTTCTTTTTGTGCTTGCTTAAACTAATGTTGTTAGTTATAATACTAATATAATTAGTTTTTTTGGCGAAGGCAGGGGATCGTGAATGAGTTTTATTGTGTTTATGATTTTGTTTTGCGGGTTGTGCGGCTGGTTGGATGTTTCGATTGAAAGAAAAGCGAAAGGGGAGGGGATGTAAATGTTTGCCGGACATTTTGGTCTTGCCGCCGCGGTGAAAGCGAAGCGCCCTGAGGTGCCGTTATGGGCTTTGATGCTGAGCACGCAGCTTCTTGATGTTATTTTTGTTCCTCTTTTTGTGACGGGTGTCGAAACAATCGATAGCAGTCACGGTACGGGGTATGGCGAGGGCGTGATTCACGCGGACTATACGCATTCGCTCGCCGGTGCGGTGCTTATTGCGCTGATCGCTGGCTTGCTGGCCTGGAGCCGCTGGGGGCGGAAGGGCGGATGGACGATTGCGGGGATGGTGTTCAGCCACTGGATTCTGGATCTGCTCGTCCATCGGGCTGATTTGCCGCTCCTGCCCGGTAATGCGGGCGGGTTTCCGCTGCTCGGGTTCGGCCTGTGGCAATGGCCGGCTGTCAGCGCGGTGATGGAAGCTGCGCTGATCGTGGCGGGCGCGGTCATGTACGGCCGCTCGGCGATGCGGAGGGCGAGGCTTGCAGGGGCGCGCCAAGCGGCAAAGAGCAGCCTGCTTCGCGCCGGAATTGCCGGAGGCGTGATGGCGCTGCTGCTGGTGTCGGCATTGATTTTGGATATGGCAGGTTGATAGTACAAAGCGGGTTCCCGAAAGCGAGGGGGACTCGCTTTTTTTTGTTAAACGCGTTGTTATGGTCGACCGATGCCTCCGTCATGCAGCACAGCACCGCGCGCTGAGATCCGCACGCAGCCGCAGAGTTTCCGGTTTGGGGAGTCAAATCTGTGTATAGTTTTTCTTTGGGGGTAGCCTATTTGCGTTATATAATATTACATATTAAGTTATATTATTTTTGAAATTTCGACAAATTTCAAGTATGATCGTAGTAATTGTATGTAAGCTGACATAGACGTCGATGGGGGAAGGGGTCGGTTTCATTGAAAAAGTGGTATAAAAAACAACTGCTTTCGTATTTTCCGCTTTTTTTGCTAACCATTTCTATCATGGTGCTGCTCGGCCTTTTTGTCGTTTCGGACATTTCGCAAAAAGAGACAAAAAAGGCGAACGGTCTGTCTGCGGCGTATGTATCGGACACGATGTCGCGGTCGCTGAATGAAATTCAGTATGCGCTGCTGGAGGAGTTGGCCACTAACGATAAAATCAAACTGTTCGCCGAGCATGACAAGCCGCAGGCCGATGACGAGGGTTTGCTTTTTTTTAACATATCTTCTGCTTTGAACGCTCTTGTGTTGAACAACCACCTGATTCATTCAATTTATTTGTACCGTGCGGACGATGGGTTAATTATTATGCAAAATCGAAAAGATACGCTGAACGCGTTCTTTGATAAGGATTTCGTTACAACGATGTCGACTCACCCGCAAACGGACCGTTGGTCGGATGTGCGGAGCATTCGCGAGTCGTATTCGGAACGGGAAATTCCCGTTATTTCTTTGGTGAAAAAGCTTCCGCTCCCTTTTGGCAGCCAAGGCATTGCGGTCATCAACGTCGATGTTCGCGCGCTCCAGGAAAACCTGAACAGTCTCAGCGACCACAAGGTAACTTTGATGCAAGTGGTCAACGAACAAGGGACTGTCGTTATGTCTTCGGAGCCGATGAATGTCGGAAACGCCGAATCGAACCGAGGGGAGGTCATTTCGGATATTCCCATACCGGGAACGGGGTGGAGTATTCATAGCGGAATAAAAGCCGGCCAACTGTTTGCTTGGGTTTCGCTGATTTCTTACTTTTGGCTTGCCGCCGGCATTGCGACGATCGTTGCTTCTCTCGGCTACTTGATTTATATATCCAAACGCAACTACAGGCCGATTCAATTGATGATTAACAAGCTCGACTCCATTCAGCTCCGCTTCCTTCCCGCAGGCCGGGATGTGGATGATTTATCCTTCATAGGGCAAGCTATGGAAGGTTTGATCGAGCAGGCGCAGCATTACGAACAACGGCATCATGCCAATCTGCTCATTCGGCGTAGGCAACTGTTTAGCGAGCTCATGAACGGTACGGGCAAGATTACGGAAGAAGAATGGAACGACGGCGTGCCGGCGTTTCAAGAGCAGGCTCCGATTCGCGAAATGGGCGTTATTGTCGCCGAAATGGAGCGGTACGACGTCTTTACGGCTGAGCATGTGCCGGAGGATCAGACGGTGCTCAAGCTTGCGCTGCAAAATATCGTGCAGGAATTTTTTGGCGCTCATCTATCTGTCTGGAACGAATGGCTCGGCGGCAGCCGGTTGGGCATCATTTACGCGGTGCCGCATGACTGCGAACATAGTCCGGACCGTCTGGTCGACATGATAGAAACGAGCCAACGATGGATTGAAGAGCGTATGGGCATTGATTTTGTTTTTGCCGGAGGTTCTGCCGTCAGGAGTTGGGAGGCGCTGCATCATTCCTATAGTTCCGCGTTGCAAGCGCTCGGCCACAAGCTGACGCGCGATCGCAAAGCGTTGATTATGGTCGATCACCTGGCAGGCCGTCCTGCGGGGGAAACTTACGGCTATTGGCCCAAGGCCGCCGATATTGCCAAAGCGTTCCGGCTGACCCATGACGGCTGGAGAACGCAGCTGGCCGAGCTGTTTGCCGACTTCAGGCAATATAAGCTGCGCGACGAAGATATTGCGATGGTGCTTGAAACAATGATCAAGCTGCTGGAGAGGGAGATCGGAAACGGAATTGGTGCGTCAGAAAGCATGCGGCTGGCTTGGGAACGGTCGAGTTTGCAGGGGATGGTTCGGAAGAGTGCCACACTGCAGGAGCTTGAAGCAAATATGACGAGTTCTATGGGCGAATTGTACCGGACTTATGTATCCGTCTGTGAGGCAAACAGCTATCAAGCCGTTATCATCGAAATGAGGAGCTATATCGAGGAGCATTTCGAGGACCCTGATCTCTCGTTGAAACATTTGAGCGACAGGTTCGGCGTTAACGGGAAGAATGTAAGCCACATGTTTAAAGAAGCGTTTGGGATGAAGTTTGTCGATTTTCTGATGGATTTGCGAATTGAGAAAGCCAAGCATTTGCTGACTGAAACCGAATTGGCGCAGCAGGACATTGCTCAACGGCTCGGCTATTCCAACTCCATTACGTTTGGGCGGATGTTTAAGCGCATGGTGGGGGTCACGCCTGGAGATTATAGAAAAAAGCACGCGCTGTATCGATAGCTCACCGGGGAAACAGTTTGCTAAATGGAAGTTTAGCAGGCTGTTTTTGTTTGCCGGCGCTAAAACGCGCAGTGTGGCATGCGGACCTCGCATTTTCGGAAGATGTCGAAAAATTCGGCGTCCTGGCGGTGCAATGAAAGGGGCGCAAAAGCTCCCCCGCATGTGGTCGACCGACCGCCGTCATGCAGCGGAACGCGGCGCGTTGGGAGCTGCGCGCGGTGCGCGGGGGTGTCGCTAGATGCGCGGAATACCCCGCCGTTTGCGAAGTCGGCTTGGGGCTGCAGCCCTGGGACAGCAGGGTACCGAAAACCTGCAAAAGTGCAGGCTTTTTCCGTGAAAGTGGCTCGTTTTGGCGAAAAGCCTGCGAAAGTGCAGGAATTTATTATTAAAACGGGCCTAAGCCCGTGTGTTTGATGAAATTCCTGCACATTTGCAGGGATTTTTCGTTGCCGGCGTATGCGCGAGCAAAAAGCTGTACATTTGCAGGTTTTCTCCGTGACGCCAGCCAGATGTGCTACCCCTAACGTACGGGTTTTTCAGCAGTCTGGGCTATTGCAGGTTTTCTCCGTGTCGCCAACGGATGTGCCATCCCCAAACGCACGGGTTTCATCAGTCTGGGCTTTCGCAGGTATTCTCCGCGTCGCTAGGTAGATGTGCTGTCCCCCTAACGTACGGGTTTCTCCAACAGTCTCGCATTTGCAGGCTTGCTGCTCATTAGTCTAGTGGATGCGCCGGCTCTTGTGGGTAAGTTCTCTGAGACAGTCTCGCGTTTACAGGTTTTTTGGCGTGTGGCTGGTTATGTCTTGGCTATCCGGTTTTTTGATGTTCTTGCTAGTCACGGTTTTTCAGCGTGATTGGATATATTTGTTTGCCGCCTGCGAGGCGATTTTGTTTTATTATGTTATGTAATATGCCATTAATCATCGTAGAAAAAAGTTTATTGCATATTTTCGATGCATATGAAAGGCTTTGAGTGAGTTTTGTGTCAGTTTATATGACGGAAACAAGTTTATTGTTCGATTTGCTGACACGGTGACATACTGTAGGTGTTCCCGGACGAAGCGGGACGACGATAAATCAGGGAGACAGGGAGTTGAGGGCAATGAAGAAGAGGTTGGTGCACAGCAGGTTCGGCAAACAGGCAGTGATGATGCTGACGCTCGTTAGCGTGTTGTCTGCTTGTTCAAGCTCAAACGGCAATTCGGGGGTTCAGACCGGCAAGGAAGCGGGCACAGCGGAGAAAAAGCCTGTAACGATCAAGGTCGAGGTATTCGACCGGGGCAACTCGCCGGCAGGCAAGTCGGTGACAAACAACTATTTAACGAAGTATGTGGAAGACAACTTTACTAAAAAGACAAACATCAAAGTCGAGTTCGTGCCTGTGCCCAGATCGCAGGAGGTTGAGAAGCTGAACGTGCTGATGGCCAGCGGCGACGCGCCGGATATTGTGTTCACTTACGACTCCAACGTCATCTACAGGTACGTACAGCAGGGAGGAGTCGCAGAGATCGGAGCGCTGCTCGATCAGTACGGTACTAACCTGAAGACATACCTGGGCAAAGATACGCTTGCTTACGGCACTTATGACGGCAAACAATATGCGATTCCGGGTAAACGGGTTTATTTGGGCAAATATTCCTCGGAAATTCGCCAGGATTGGCTCGATAAGCTCGGTCTCCCGGCCCCGAAAACGACGGATGAGGTGTACCAGACGCTCAAAACCTTTAAGGAAAAGAAACCGGGAGGCGACCAAACGATTCCGCTCGGCTTCTCCTTGACGAACGCTTCTTATGAGCCGATCATTTGGTCTTTCATCAAAAAAGTAAGCGAAGAAGAGCGCTACACGCTGACGCAGCAGCTCGGTTCCAGCGAATATACGCTGCTGCTGCCCGGGCATAAGGACGGGGTCCGTTTCCTGAACAAGCTTTATAACGAAGGATTGGTCAGTCCTGATTTTGCGCTCGATAAAGATAAAAAGAAAATGTACCAGGACATTGCGACGGGCAAAGTCGGCATGTACGCAGAGGATGCGGGGGAATCTTATTTGACCAGCCCTCCCGATACGTATACGGTTTTGCAAAAAACGGTTCCGGGAGCCAAGCTTGCTCCGCTTGACCCGTATACGAACGAGGAAGGCAAGCATACGAAGCCGGCTTACATTCCTGCGGCACTGAACATTATCATTCCGAAAACGAGCAAAAATGCCGCCGAAGCAATCCAATATTTGGATTGGATGTCCCAAAAAGATGTGCTGTACGCGATGACGTACGGAGAAGAAAGCAAAAACTACACGTTGACTAACAGCTTGCCCGTTCCGCTCGATAACGAAGATACGAAGCAAAGCTTTTACAACAAGGGCGACTACACGATTATTACGAACGGAACGGACTTCGGCAGCGCGGATAAAAATACGGAAGCACTGTCGCTGGCTTTCATTGAAGCCAACCGCAAGGATGCGACGCAGGCCTACAAAAACGGCTCGACGGACGGCCTCTCGCCTGTAAGGTTCCAACGCCCGATCGAAGCCGAAGGAAAATACGGCAAAGCGCTGCAAGAAAAATACGAGCAGCTTATCGTGAAGTCGATGCTGGCCAAGCCCGCCGATTTCGACAAAACGTATGACGACATGTTGAAGGACTACATGACGAACGGCGGCGATGCCATCCTGAAGGAGCGGACGGAAGCCTACAAAAATATGAAGAAGTAATCTCCGGCAGCTGGCTTCATGCATGGAAGTCCGGGCAAGTTCGAGCTTTCATGCATGAAGCGGCGCTTGATAATCCGAGAGTAACGGTGGAGGAAGGTGGAGCAGTTGAAAGGTTTCTCCGTGTATTTGAACAGATATTGGCAGCTGTATGCCTTGCTTGCGCTCCCGATCGTGTTTTTCATTATATTCAAATATGGTCCCATGTACGGCGTCTTGATCGCTTTCGAAGACTACAACCTTTTTCAAGGCATATCGGGGAGCCCTTGGGTAGGGCTGGATACGTTTCGAGCCGTATTTAAAATGCAGGATTTTTACACAGCGTTAAAAAACACGTTCATGCTTAATTTTCTGGATTTGATCGTTTCATTTCCGGCACCTATCATACTTGCCATTATGCTCAATGAGCTTAGAATCGTCTGGTTTAAAAAAGTTTCGCAAACGATACTGTATTTGCCGCATTTCATATCTTGGATCATTATCGGCGGAATCGTCTACCAGGTTTTCAGCACGAATACGGGAATTCTCAATCACATGCTCGGTTATTTGGGTATCGGACCGATTCCGTTTTTATCGGATAAATATTATTGGCTGCTTACTTATTTGGGTACGGGTGTATGGCAGAGCGCAGGCTGGGGCACGATCATTTATTTGGCGGCGCTGACCGGCATCAGCAAAGAGCTGTATGAGGCGGCTGAAGTCGATGGAGCGGGGCGCCTGAACCGAATTTGGCATATTACGATACCGGGCATCAAACCGACGATTATCGTTCTTTTGATTTTAAAATTGGGCGAGATGGTGCAGATTGGCTTTGACCGTCCTTTCGTGATCGGCAATGTGCAGGTCCGCGAATTTTCGGAAGTGCTCAGTACGTTTGTTTATAAAATGGGGCTGCAGTCCGGCCAGTACTCCGTAGCGACAGCGGTGGGCTTTTTCCAGGCGGTAGTCGGACTTGTCTTTATTCTCGCATCCAACTATATTTCCAAGAAAACGACCGATCAGGGCATTATTTAAACGTTTTAATCCAGAAAGGAGGAGCGAGCGCATGAACGCCAAAGCGGCAGACCGCACTTTTGATATCGTCAATATCGCATTTTTGATTCTGTTTTTATTTTTGAGCCTGGTGCCGCTGCTGCACATTATTTCGGTTTCGCTCAGTTCCAATGCGCCGATTTTGACCGGAATGGTTACCATTTTTCCCGTCGATCTCAATTTTGAAGCTTATTCCCATGTGTTGATGGATCCGATGATGCTCCATTCTTTGGGGTACTCGATTTTTTTGACGGTTCTTTTTACAATTGTATGTATTGTCATGACGATTGCCGCAGCTTACCCGCTTACGAAAACGGAGCTTAAAGGCAGAAAGTTTTTCATGTATTTGATCGTGGTCACGATGTTTTTCAGCGGCGGTATTATTCCGGAATACATTCTGGTCAAGCAATTGCATTTGATCAATACGACCTGGTCGTTGATTCTTCCGCAGATGATCAATCCGTTTTATTTGATTATTTTGATCACGTTTTTTAATTCGATCCCCAAGAGTCTGGAAGAATCCGCCGAGCTGGACGGAAGCAGCCATTTCGGTACGCTGGTCCGCATCATGCTCCCTTTGTCGATGCCGATTATCGCCACGCTGGGCCTGTTCTATGCGGTAAACCGCTGGAACGGTTTTATCGATACGTTGTTTTACATTACAGATCCGAAGCTGTATCCGCTGCAGCTCAAGCTGTATCAACTCATTATGAACAGCCAAATATCCGACCAATTGCAGATGGAAGGCGCGCAGATCGTTCAGGTGCTGCCGGAAAGCTTGAAGGCGGCCAGCATTATGTTCGCAACGGTGCCGATTTTGATCATATATCCTTGGCTGCAAAAGTATTTCGTTTCGGGAA
This sequence comes from Paenibacillus sp. sgz302190, assembly GCF_059820445.1. Classification (NCBI taxonomy): domain Bacteria; kingdom Bacillati; phylum Bacillota; class Bacilli; order Caryophanales; family Paenibacillaceae; genus Paenibacillus; species Paenibacillus sp. sgz302190. The sequence continues at coordinate 10,907 of NZ_JBZYAO010000060.1, read as the reverse complement.
TTATGGTCGGAGCCGTGAAAGGCTGACCTGGCAGTCTGGCGGGGGAACTCCGTAGAAGGTATACAAAAGTAACTCCGCCCGCCGGACTCCATGCTTGCATAGGAGGAGGAAATCAACATGCATCAACCGAAAGGCGAATATTCGTTTTCGACCTGCTGGAACATCAAGAAGCATACGAACGGAAGGGACATGATCGAGGAAATCCGCTCGCTCGGCTTCAGCCGGGTTGAACTGAACTATAACGTAAACCGGGAGTTTTTAGCGACGATCGAGCCGATGATCGAACACGGGGAAATCGGCGTATCCAGCGTGCACAACACGTTCCCGCACACGCCTGATCCGGATTACGGCACCGATTCGGTGCTGCTCGGTTTTGACGATGAAGAAAAGCGCCGCAAGGCTGTCGAACTGCTCGTGCAGTCGGCGGAATACGCGCACCGTTACGGGGCGGAGGCGGTCGTCGTCCATCCCGGCGAAGTGCCGTTCGACTACAATATCGATGAGGCGCTCAAGGCGATTTACAAGGACGAGGGCCCTGAGTCGGAGGCGTACCGGAAGCTGTGGCGGGACATGCTGGAGCGCAGGGAAGCGCTGAGCGGCCACTATATGAACAGGATCGTCGACAGCCTCTATACCGCTTGCGACCGGATTGCGCAGAAGGGCTGGAAAATCGCCATCGGGATCGAAACCCGTTCCCGCTGCTACCAGATGCCGACGCTGCAGGAGGCGGGGGCGATCATCGACCGGCTGCAGGGTGCCGCGCTCGGCTTATGGTATGACATCGGCCACGGCATGATGATGGACCGGATGGGCCTCTACGACAATGCGGCCGAAGCGAACGCGATGAAAGAGCGTGTCGTCGGCGTTCACATTCACGAAACGATCGGCTTGTCCGATCATTGGTGCCCTTATGTGCACAGCGGCGACATGAGCTTTTTTGACCGGTTCCTGCCGGTCATTCAGGCGGCGCCTGTGAAGGTTTACGAGCTCAAGGCGCTTTGCGAGCCGGAAGCGATTGAAGATAGCCACAATCTCATTGTGAACCGCATCGCGCAGCTGCCGGCCGCCAAAGGATGAGGTGAACCGATGAAAGCGGGAGCGCGGTTGTCCACCTTGTTCAAACTTCGGGCGCTTTACTTATGCACAGGGCTTGCGGGCGGTTTGCTCAACCCTTATATGACGACCATCTTCGTGCAAGGCGGTTTGGCCAAAAGCCATATCGGCATCATGATGTCGATAGCTTCGCTGGCCATTCTGGGCGCGCAGCTGCTCTGGGGCCGGTTAGCGGACCGCTACCAGATGACCAAATCGATCCTGCTCCTGAGTCTGGCCGTACCGGCCCTGTTATCGATTCTGTATCAGGCGCCGTCCGTATTTCTGATGATAGCGGCTTATATGGCGGCTACCGTCTTCACGGCCCCGCAGGCCCCGATCGGCGACGCTTTCGCCGTGTCGGCCGCCCGATCCGCAGGCTCCTCCTACGGCTCGATCCGCAGCTTCCAGAGCGTCGGCAATGCGCTGGGCGGCTATGGAGCCGGCTTTTTTTTATCGTATTACATGCCTAATCAATTGTGGATCCCGTTTATGCTGTTCAGCTGCCTGGGCGTGATGATCGTGCTTGCGCTGCCTGCCCAGAAGGAATACCATGTCAAAAGCCGGCCTTTCATCGACGGGATCGGGGAGCTGTTCGGCAACAAGCGGTTCGTTTTGTTTTTGGGCGCCTGTTTTCTGGTCAATCAGACGTTGACGGCGTTCAATACGTATTTTGTCGTCGTGTTCCAGATGGTAGGCGGTTCGTACGCTCTCTCGGGAGTCGCGCTGATGATCGCCGCATTTTCCAATGTGCCGTCGATGTTCGCCGCCTCTTTCGTTATCAAGCGGCTGGGCAATGAAAAAACGATGCTGCTGGCGACGCTGGCCTATATGGTGCGCTGGATCATCCAGTATATGTTCCCGATTCCAAGCGTGATGGTCGCCGTGCAAGTGCTGCAGGGGCTGTCGTTCGGCCTTTTTTACGTTGCCGCCGTCGAGTACGTCTCGCGGATTGTGCATAAAGAGATGCAGGCCACCGGACAAAGCGTATTCAATATGGTGTTCGTAGGGCTTGCGGGCATCGCGGGCAATATGCTGAACGGCTTTTTGCTGGAAAAGGGCGGCCCTTCCGCCATGAATCTGGTCTGCGCGTTGAGCTCGCTGCTCGGAGCTGTTATGCTGGTATTTGTCGCCTACGGCTTCAAGCGGCAGCAGACCGGTTCGCTGCCAGCGGAAAAGCGGAAAAAGCGTTACATCGCTTTCGATATCGGCGGAACGAGCGTGAAATACGGGATCGTCGACGAAGCCGGCGAGGTGCTGGCGGGCGGATCTTTGGCAACACAGGCGTCGGAAGACAGCGAGGCATTTATTGAAAAGCTGACGAGCGAAGTCCGCCGGTTTCGCGAAAAAGAGGGCCCGATCAGCGGCATCGCCATTAGCACGGCAGGCATTGTCGACGACTCGGGCACGATCGTAGGGGGCATCGAGAACATCCCGTGCCTGAAGGGCGTGAACTTGAAGCGCGAGCTGGAGTTGCGCACGAGACTGGAGACGCAGGTCATCAACGATGTCAACGCGGCTGCGCTGGGCGAGGCCTGGATGGGCGCCGGCAAAGGCGAGCGGACGTTTTTCTGCATCGCGCTCGGAACGGGCATCGGCGGAGCTATCGTCTTGGACTCCAGGCTGTACAAAGGCTCGCACTTCCGCGCTGCGGAAATCGGCTACATGCATATGAGCCGTATGCAGACCGGCAGCTATGAGACGCGGGCTTCCACTTCGGCCTTAGTCAAGAGCGTGCTTGACAGGCAGCTGGAGGAAACGGCGGCGTCCGGCGTCAATGGCCAGTCCATATTCGAACGGGTCAAAAGCGGAGATTCCGCATGGGCCGAGCCTGTCGACAGGTGGATGGACGAGGTAGCCAAAGGCATTGCCGATCTTATCTACGTGCTGGACCCCGGGCTGATTATTGTGGGCGGGGGCGTCTCCGCGCAAAAAACGTTTTTAACCGACCGGATCGCAGCCAAGGTAGACTCTTATTTAACGGCCGATTTTCAGGGGCTGACGCGCATCGTGCCTGCGCTTTGCGGCAATGAGGCCGGCATGCTGGGGGCCGTATCCTTATTTGCAACCCGGAACTGACTGAATGAAGGGAAGATGTGACGGTATGAGCTTAAACATGATGGAAAGCATGACGGCCGAACAGCGTTATCTGGTCGATCACGCCATGGCGGATATGGATCTGCATTACGATGAGGAAATGAAACTGCTGCGGGATAAAGAAAATGAGCAGCTTCATTATACGCGGGGGAGCGCGCACTATGCGATAGGACTGCTGCTCCGGAACTCTCCGGGAGACTTGGCAAGAGCTTGCGAAGTGCTCGCTACGGTGATGGACATGCAGTACGATTGTCCGGATGAAATCTATCACGGCACGTTTCGCACGGCCCCTCAGGTGCCGCACCCTCCGGCCGGCAGCTTTCCCTGGAAATCTTTTGCGCCGGGCTTCGCCTTCTTTTTGGCCGATACGTTCGGGAAAATATCCGACCGGCTCGACGATCCGGCGGCGAGAGAATCGTTTCAAACCGCTGTAGACGATGTGCTGCCGACGGTTTGGACGACCTATGATCCGAACTGGCGGGAATTCATTGCCTGCGCGTTCGCCGTCATCCTGGAAAATTGGGCGGACAGCCTGCCCGCCAAGCTTGTCGCCCGGATGGATTCCTGCATGCGCAAAGCGGTGGAAGCGTCCATCGACCGGCGTTTGTCGGATGCCATCCCGATGAACACCAACATCGAGCTTATGCATATGTTCATCTGCCACTATTTCGGACACCGGTACGGCATCGCGGACTGGATCGGGCATGCCGACCGGGAGGCGGGCAAGTTCATTGAGGCTTTCGCGGAATTCGGGTCATTCGCGGAGTTTAATACAACGACGTATTACGGCGTCGATCTGACCGTGCTGGGGCTTTGGCGGAACTACAGCAAGACGGACTCGTTCCGGCGGATCGGCCGCGAGGTCGAGCAAGGACTGTGGGCGAACATCGCTTTATTTTACAATCCGAATCTGGAAAATTTGTCGGGGCCGTTCTCGCGCGCCTATGAGATGGAAATGAGAGATCACAGCTCGATCGGCGTCTTTCTTTACCTGGCTTTGGGCCAGGGCTACGAGTATCTCGCCGGGATCAATTGCGAATCCGAGCATGACCCGATGATCGCTCTGGTTGGGGTCGACGTGCCGCCGGCCGTTAAACCGGCGCTGGCTGCGTTCCAGGGCCGGCGGCTGGCCCGGAAGCAGTTCAGAGAGCTGTGCGAACGGGATCGCCCCGGCGCTAATTCGAATCTGTGCACGGCGACGGCCTGGATCGAAGACAATCTGATGATCGGCGGGATGACCGGGAGCCGCAACACGAACGGGCAAATGCATCCTGCGACGATGCACTGGCGAACCGGCGATGGAGACAAGTATTATATGAGGCTGATTCGCCGGGAAGCGGGCAAGCATTGGAACACGCATCTGAGAGGCATTGCGTTCGATGCCGAAGCGGGGCAGGACCGGCTCGCGGTTGACGTTCATTTTCAGACGAATGCGGAGATCGAGCTGTTTTTCGAAATTACGGGCAAGCATATTCACGACGCCGACATAGCTCCCGATGTGTGGACAATGCCTGGGCTGACTTGCCGCATAGAGGCCGATGCGCCTGCGCCTGAAATCAACGTTTTTGACAATCGCGTTGAAGTGGTATACCGCTACCGGCCGCAAGTTTCCGGCGCTCATATGAGGTTTGCGCTCCGCGTCGAGCGCGATCCGGCTTAAGGCTGGGAGCAGGCAAAACGCCTGATTTGGCCTTGGGAATTTTTACCGCGACGCAAAATTTGAAATTTGTCCGAATTCTATGCTAGTCTATCAAAGTAAAAAAAAATGCCGAATCTTGGAGCAGCACAAGCTCCGGTACGGGGGACTTCTTCATTTGGGGTGAAAGATCGGTTCGGATGTCCGAACCGGTCAAGGGAATTCCTCTTCCCGAACCCGTCAACTAACCTCGGAGGCTCAGGGAGGCAATCTTTTTGAAACGTCTTGTTTATTCATGCGCTTTTATCGGCGCAGCAGTATCCGGCGCTGCTTTGCTGCCTGCCCAAGCGGAAGCTTCTCAAGCGCTTTCAGTCAAAGTCCAGGTCAACGACGACATCGTGCAGTTTACGGACGCGCAGCCTTTTATCGACAAAAAAGGGAATTTGCAAGTGCCGTTAAGGGCCGTAACCGACAAACTGGGCTATGAAGTGAAATGGGCGAAGCAAGGAGGCGAGGTCGCCGTCTCGGTGTTGACCAAGGATCAGGTCGTTTCACTGAGGACGGACGAGCAGCAAGCGCTTGTGGGCAGCAAGAAAATCAGCCTGGAGAGCAGCCCGGCTTTTATCCAGGGAAGTACATACGTACCGCTTCGTTTTATTACGGAAACGTTCGGTTCCAAGATCGAGTGGAGCGATGCGAATCAGATCGCGATCGTGAATGCGGACGGCAAGCCCCACAAGCCGGCCTGGACGGCGCCGCCGGAACCGCCCGCACCTGCGCCTGCGCCGCCTCAGCCGTCCATGACCGATCTGATCGTGCAGACGGCGAGCAATTACATGGGAGTCCCGTACAAATGGGGCGGAACGACGCCGCGCGGATTTGACTGCTCGGGTCTTGTCGGTTATGTGTTTGAAGCGGAAGGAATCGATCTTCCGAGAACTTCCGCCGAAATGTACAGCGATGCCGGAACGCCGGTATCCGATCTGAAGGTGGGAGATTTGGTCTTTTTTGGCCGCGGTGTTGTCGATCATGTCGGTATTTATTTAGGGAATGATCAATTTATTTCATCCACCTCTTCAAGAGGAGTAGCCGTCGAGAGTTTGTCGAGCAAGTATTGGGGCGCGAGATACGTTGGCGCCAAGAGAATCATATAGAAGCTAGCCTGTCTGAAAAATGAAAGAAACATCTGTTTTGTGCAAGCCACGGAAAACGGATGTTTCTTTTTTGTGTTGAAAAATTGCGATTTATATCGAATTTTTATCGTTTTTCGCCTATAATGAAGAAATGTTCGGAGAAAGAGGAAGCGGGTGAACGGCAATCTCCATGCTGACAGCAGTCTTGAAGCGGTGGTTTTTAAGAAAAAATACAGCGGTTATCATGAACAATAATCATGCTGCGGAAATAAGCGCTGCGATCCCTCCGGAAATTATGGACGTGATCCGTCGTTTTTTTCAGACATACGACAATTTTCAAGGCGCGCGGAACCTCCAAACGGATACTTTTATTAGAGAAGTGTATTATGCCACGAAGCAGGACCCGGCCGATCAAAGCACGGTGGACGAAATGGAAGTCTATCTGCACTATAAAAACTTGCAGCGCCTGCGTTTGAAGCACTACGAGATCGATGAATTTCTCATGTTGAACAGCGGCGTCTGCCTAGTCGGCGTTACCCGGGAATTCAGCGGCAGCGTCCGGAACCGGGTGCTCTATTTTTTGAATAAGGAAGACGGCGCCTGGCGCTTTCATCATATTGCAAGATCTCATCACGGCACGATTATCGACAAGTTCCAGGTCAAGGAGCAGACGGGCTTCGTCGTTAGCAATGAAAAGGCCGCCATGCTTTTTCTGGCTCACAGCGGCACTTCCGACGCAATCGGCTACATGACAGGCGATTACGTCCATGTGGAAGGGTATCTGGAGGTCGAGCAGCAAGTCGGCGGCCAGTTTTATTACAGAATCGTGCGCATGAACAGGATTCACTGATAAGAGCGGCGGTTATGGAAAAGTAAGGGAAGCGCGGTACAGCGCGGCGTCCCAGGCGACCTGCCCGCCGAGCGACTCCATGACGGTGCGAAGCGGCATATAGATGTGGCCGTCCACGATGGCGGGAGCGGCGGGCAGAACTACCCGCTTGTCGTTCCACAGCATGACGGGATCGTCCGGATGCAGGAGCAGGCGGTTGGCTCCGTACTGAACCGTTAGCGTGCGCGTGTTCCCGTTCCAGTCAAACTTCGCCCCGATCCTCTCCAAAATGCCGCGAAACGGCACCATGCTCGTCTCCTGGAGCAAATATCCCCTGAACTCGTTCACGAATTGCCCGTTCACTTCAACTTGAATTTGCGGATACCGGAGCCTTTCCACCACAAGTGCATTGCTGAGCAGGCGCCCGGGTGCGGTGAGCGTGACGCCATCCGCATACAGGGCGGAGCTCGCGCCTCCATCGAGGTTCATGGCATCCGTCAAGCCCATGTCCTGAAGCACATGCGCCATGTCGTCGATCGTCGCCGAAGACATCGTGCCCATCACCAGACGGCGTGATTCGTCAACGCCGATAAAGCTGCGCACATTCGACTGTGTCGTAATTCGCGGATCGGTGAAGCCGTCTCTCTCGTAATCGATATCGACGGCGCCGCCGGCGAGCAGGCGCGGACCGGCGCCTACGGCTGCGTCCACCCGGGGCAGCGCGGGAGTGGTTCCCGAGCCGCCGTCCAGCGTTGACGTTAGGCGTATGGCGTCTCCCACATGGATGTTCGGCAGGACATGGGCCAGATTGTTGGCGCTGCGGCCGACAAGGCACACTTGTCCGTCTTCAGGGATGGCGGCCCCGTCTTCGGTGATCGCAGTGATAACACCTGCTTGAACGACGATTTTGGTCGAATTCGGAAAATCGATCCGTTCCCCGAAAGCTCTCGTGTACCAGATGATTTGATCGTCTACGGAATCTCCGTAATATTTGTTCACTCCCCAGGCGGTGAACTTGTAGGCGCTGCCGCCATGGGCAACGCTTATTTGGTGTCCGGTTCCGAAGTACCCCACGCTTACCGTCTTGTCGGCGAGGACGAGCAAGGACGGGTTGGTGCCGGAGTGCACGACATCGCCTGAATCGATGAGCAGCCCGTTCGGATAGCGAATCGTGTCGTCCTCTTCATAAGCGTCGAAAAACGTGCCATTGATGCCTGCCGCCGCATGATTGCGCTCCATCATGGAGCTGAAAGATTCGACATGCCCGATGCCGTCGGCGGCCGTAACGGGCTTGACCCGCAGAGTGGGGTCCGTAAGATCGATCGAAACCCACTTGGCTGTAAAAGTTTTGCCGTTGTACGCGAGCGTCTTGCTCCCGGATTGAACGGAGTCATCCGCGGAAGCGGCCCCTGCCGGATAGCAGGCTGCGGACAGGAGCAGACAGCCGAGCAGCCCTATTTTCACGGTGAGTGAGCAGTGCTTGATAGTCATAGTCATTTGGAAGAGTTCGTCCTTTCTTAGGCAGGGATAACTGGGGGGTCTGGCGAGCGGAAGTTGCTTTTGTACATACCCAATGAATAATGACAGTATATACTGCCGCTCATGCTGCATCAACACTATCATTTTGCATATACCTTCTACACAGTTCATCGGATAGACTCTTAGGAAGCATGCCTTCCGGCATACCTTGGCGATTTATTTCCAGCGAGCATTCGTTCACCTCTTTGTGAAAAAAATTCAAAATGGCCCAACCCCTTTCCGCGAAAGGGGTTGGGCCATTTTGCCAACAAGCGTCCGACAAAAATGTTAGATTATTCACAGAATTACTTTGCATATTAAGGTAATATATGGAACGATAGGGACGAAATATTACAAAATATAGCATATGGGTAATGAATAATGATGTCACAAAGGCTATATTACGTTTATCAACAACAGCCAATACAGGATGAGTAAAGGAAACGGAGGTGAGGGCCATGGCAGGCTTTGAACAGATCCGGGTCAAAACCGCGTATCCGATCCTTCGGCTCGAGGATGTGCAAATCGAGTGGAAGCCGGGGGAGCATGGACGGCTGATCGTGCGTGGAATCGTAGATGAGGCTGTCAACGTAAACGCAGCGCAGCAAGCATCGGCAAGCGATGAGATCCATGTCTACGAATACGACGGTCAGAGGGAAACGACGCTGTTCAAAGGTTTTGTAAGCGCAGTGAACATGACGCATGCCAACGGCATATACGGCATCGAACTGGAAGGGCTGTCCGGTTCGCATATGCTGGATGTCGCCAAGCGGCGGCGAACGTTTCAGGATGAGTCGATGGACTNGACGGCCAGCGGGAAACGACGTTGTTCAAGGGCTTTGTGAGCGCAGTGAACATGACGCATGCCAACGGCATATACGGCATCGAACTGGAAGGGCTGTCCGGTTCGCATATGCTGGATGTCGCCAAGCGGCGGCGAACGTTTCAGGATGTGTCGATGGACTATCCGGCGCTCATCCGGGAGCTCTTGCAAGCCTATCCGCATCAGGATGTGCTGTACAGTGTGGCCCAAGGCGCAGCGATCGGAGCGCCGGTGATCCAGTACGAGGAGACGGACTGGGAACTGCTGAAGCGTCTGGCAAGCCATTTCCAAAGCGTCGTTGTCTGTGATATCTTGGAAGCAAGGCCCAAGCTGTTTTTTGGCATGCCGCAAGGGAAAAGCGTCAGTCTGCCGGAGGATACGCCGTATAAGGCTGGCAAGGACCTGCTGGCTTTTCAACGGGCCGGCGGTTATGAGGCAGGGCTGCACGATACGGATTTCTTTTACTATGAGATAGAAAGCCCGGAACGGGCAGCAATCGGAGATGAGGTCTGGTTTCGCGGCAAACGGATGGTGGTCAGCGAAGTGGCGGGCNGCTGCACGATACGGATTTCTTTTATTATGAGGTAGACAGCATGGAGCGCTTGTCCCTAGGGGATGAGCTTGAATTCCGAGGCAAACGGATGGTGGTCGGCGAAGTTACCGGTCGCATGAACCGCGGACAATTCGTGTACAGTTACCGTTTGTCACGCGCAGACGGGATTCGCAGGAGCCCTATCTACAACGAGAAGCTGACGGGCGTCTCGCTGGAAGGGGAAGTGCTGGAGGTCAAGGGCGAGCAGGTGAAGCTGCACCTGAGCGTGGACCGCGAGCAGCCGAAGGACAAGGCGCATTGGTTCCCATTCGCGCCGGCGACCGGTAGCGCCATGTACAGCATGCCGAAGGCGGGGACTCGTGCCAGTCTGTACATTCCCGATGCTGAGGGACGGCAGGCGATCGTCGTAGGGGCAGTGCGCACCAATGGCGGCAGCTGCGCCAAAACAGGCGACCCGAGCAAACGCTACTTCGGGACGGAGCACGGGAGCGAGCTGGAGCTGACGCCGACGGCGATCAACCTGACGGGCGGGAGCAAGGAGCCGCTGAAGCTGAGCTTCGACGATGCGGTGGGCGTGACGATGACGAGCCACAAGAAGCTGACGCTGAACGCGAAGGCGGACATCTCGCTCTACACGCCCAAGCGTGTGGTCATCTACGCGACTAGCCAGCTCATGGCGAAGAAGCTGAGCGCGCAAAGCGGCTTCTCGATCGAGAGCGAGTACCATTTCCTGGGGGCGAGCGTAAGAGCGGAAGGAAGAGACCGCACCTCGTATGCGCCGTTTGACGACGAGCCGAAGCAAGGGACGCCGCCGCCTCCGCCCCCGCCGCCGGAGAAAAAGAAATTTAGCTGGGGGAAGCTGGCGGGCAACGTGCTGGGCGCACTGGCGGTTGTGGCCGTGGTAGCGGTAGTTGCGGCAGTTACCGTAGCGACGTTAGGAGCCGGAGCGGTGGTGATCGGAGCCGTAGCAGCCGGCGTAATGGCGGCGGGAGCCGTCGCAGTAGGAGCGAAAGCCGTCTCGGATGTCCAGCGAGGGGAAGTGAGCGACTTTAGCGATTACTCCCCCGCCGATGCGTTCCGGGAGTTGATGAGCGGCGCGACATCCGGTGCGCTTTTCGGACCTATCAAGAAAGCATGGGAAGCGTACAAAGAATTTGATCCGATGAGCGCTGGCATCCTGGCAGGAATCGGCACGGTTGTAGAGGAAACCGTTCTGGGGTTGGCAG